>CACXQO010000107.1 GCA_902769815.1 uncultured Bacteroidia bacterium
GCTGATAGGAAACAAATGGGTTAAAATCGAAGAGATGCAAGATGCTTTAAAGGCAATGGACGAGGAGTTTTTGAAGTGTCTTGAAAAATAAAGTGGGCTATTTACAATTTTGATAAAAACAGCATATATTTGCAGACGAAATTAATTTTAAAAACCTCGCGATGTATAGGCAATCGTAGAATTGTTATGTTAAGTACAAAAGTTAATCCCATTAAGCATGTAGCTACAAATGACAACATAAAGCAATTGGTCAATGACGAGATAAAGCGTCTGGGCTTGGAAGCAGACTTGCAATTCATCGACACCAGCGAGGTTACCGACATGAGTGGTTTGTTTGCAAATACTTGTTTCTGTGGCGACATAAGCAAATGGGACGTTTCGAAAGTGGAAGATATGACGGGTATGTTTCGGAACTGTAGGGGGTTCAATGGCGATTTGACAACATGGAAACTCAACAAAAGATGTGTAACAGATGCCATGTTTAGCGGTTGTTTTATTGATGAGAAAAACAAGCCCGAAGATCTTAGGTTGGAAGGTACAAGCGGCTCGACACAGATTAAAATTTTCAATAGTGAAAAATCGACTCCTGATTGTAAAGTGATTGAAAAAGAGGTGAATGCTTTCCTCGCCGAACACAAGGATAAGATGAAGGTGAAGGACGTTAAGTATTCAGCTACTGAACCTAACACCGGCAACCCTTTATGGAAGAACTGGATGGTGATGGTGATTTACGAGGTGATTTAAAATAATAAAAAATGTATTATGGAACGGTTTTCAAATATTGTTTGTGAACGATTACAGTACTATATATATGCATTGATTGATCCTCGAGACGGGAAAATATTTTACGTTGGAAAAGGTAAGGGTAATAGAGTCTTTGACCACGCAAAAAGCGCACAACAACAGATGAATATCCCAGATGGAGAAACTAATGCCAGTCTTAAAATTAGTATTATTAATGATATTTGGAATTCACTACAAAAAGAACCATCATACTATATTTTGCGGCATGGTATTTCTGTTGATAATATTGCAGTAAAAAATGACAACAAAAACAAAGATAATGTATCAGAAGGAATTGCATTCGAATTAGAATCTCTTATGATAGATTTTTTATCATATCGCAGATTTCCAAACATTGCTAATTTATCAAATATTCAGTCAGGTCATGATCAATGGGAAAGAGGTATTAAAACAGTAGAAGAAATTGAGCAACTCTATAACCCTCAACCAGTGGACATCAGATCTGATGATGGATTAATTCTAGTCCTTTCCATAAAGAAAACCTATCCTCAAAAAAAAGACCTACCAGATGGAGTATATCAAGCCACACGCGAATCATGGGCTTTAGGCCGCAATGAGAAAAAGGTAGGTGACATTAAATGTGTATTAGGGGTGTATAATGGAATCGTGCGAGGTGCTTTTTTCCCAAAAGAATGGAAACATGATGAGTATAAGACAAAATCGGGTAGAATAGGGTATCGATGGTCTTTTGCAAAAATAAAAGACGAAGAAATGGATAAAAACCAAAAGGACTTGTATAACAGGGTTATTGATAAGGCTAATACCCAACCTTTTGGTAATGGGAATCCCGTAACTTATTATAACAATACTTGGCCAAGATAGCTGATTTTTTAGAATTCCATTCGAAAATCAGTATATTTGAGAAGACAAAACGCCAAACCGATGAATACCCTCTCAAAATCCCGCTACACGGCCTTCTGCCAATGCCCAAAGAACCTTTGGCTGAAAGTGTATAAACCCGAAGAAGCCAAAGACGACCCGGCGTTGCAAGCCCGCTTTGAGCAAGGCAACGAGGTGGGCGACCTCGCCATGGGACTCTTCGGCCCCTACAAGGAAGTGACCACCCATAATGCCGACGGTAGCCTCGACTTGAACAAGATGTGCGAATTGACGCAACTATATATAGAACAAGGCGTGGACAACATCTGCGAAGCCTCCTTCGCCCTCGAAGGTCACTACTGCGCCGTCGACATCCTGCGCCGTAACGGCGACGGCTGGGACATCTACGAGGTGAAGAGCAGCAGCTTCCCAGAGTGTGACGGAGAGGAAACGAAGTTGGAGAAATATGCGCCCGACATCGCCTATCAAAAGTGGGTGCTTACGCAATGTGGTGTCAAGGTCGTCAACACTTATTTGGTGTGCCTCAACAGCAGCTATGTAAGGCATGGCGAGTTGGATATCAAGAGCCTGTTTGTCATCATCGACATGCACGATTTGGTCGAGAACGAATACCTGAAAGTGCCAGCACAGAGCAGCCAAGCCTTGAAGATCTTGGGCGTGAAGGACGAGCCTGACTACGACCTTTCCGAACACTGCATGAAACCATACACCTGCACTTTCTTTGACTACTGCAAACGTCAGCATGGTGTGTCTCAGGATGAGCCTACAGTCTTCGACCTGTATCGCATGAACTTCTCAAAAAAGCTGGAGCACTATCATGCCGGACGCATTACTTTTGATGCCTTGCGCTCGGAGAAGCTGAGCGACAAGCAGCTGATGCAGGTGGAGTGTACGCTGAAACAAAAGGAATACATCAATGTCGTTGGCATCCGCGAGTTCCTTTCCAATCTAAGCTATCCGTTTTATTTCCTTGACTTTGAGACCCTACAGCAGGCTATCCCTCAATTTGACGGACAGAAGCCATACCAACAGATAACCTTCCAGTACTCGCTCCACATTAAGGAGAATGCCACCGCGCCATACCAACACAAGGAGTTTCTGGCACCCAGCGACGGCACTGACCCGCGTCGCGCCCTAGCTGAGCAGCTTTGCAAGGACATCCCGATGAACGTCTGCACCTTGGCCTACAACAAAGGCTTCGAGTGCGGTCGCATCAAGGAACTGGCTGCGATGTATCCCGACCTCGCCGTTCATCTGATGAACATCCAAGAGCATATCCAAGACCTGCTCACGCCATTCCAGAGCGGCTACTATTATGTGCCTGCAATGGGCGGTTCGTTTAGTATCAAGAGCGTGCTGCCGGCATTGTTTCCCGATGACCCAAGCCTTGATTACCACAACCTTACCGGCGGCGTCCAAAACGGCGGCGACGCGATGACCATTTTCCCAAAAATCCAGCACATGCAACCCGATGAAGCCAAAGCCGCCCGTGAAGCCCTGCTCCGCTATTGCGAGCTTGACACCTGGGCCATGGTGAAGGTTTGGGAGAAACTGAAAGAAGTGGCGAAATAAGTGGTTTTGAAAAATATTTTTGCCCCAATCTTTAAATTTTCGGCAAAAAAGAACTATTTTAAGGCCTAACCCCTTAAAACAACATCCTTAATGAACACAACCATCAAAACCTCCTCAGAGAAGCAATTCACCCAAATCCGTCGTTTTGTCAAGAAAAACAAAATCCACAACACCATCACCGAAGAAAAGGGACTCTACATCATCACTCTCTTTGGACTCAAACCCAAAGAACTGGAAAAGTTCATCAAAGACTTCATCAAGACCAACCACCTCACCAAAGTCCAGCAGCAGGAGCCTTTGGCTCTTGCTGCCTGAGTTTAATGATCTATTGAAAAGGACAACAACGATAAAACTGAATACCATGAGAGTTGAAAACATGGACAAATTCCTGCAAGAGATTGGCCGTGTGCCATTGCTAACGAAAGAAGAAGAATTAGCCCTGCTCAAGGCTGTGCAGGAAAAAGGGCAAGACTGCGACGAGATGGAGCAACTATGCCAATCGAACATGAGGCTTATGGTGTCGTTGGTCAGCCAGTATCAGCAACGCGGACTGACGCTGGAAGAACTGATTACCATCGGTATTGAAGGCATGAAAAAGGCTGCTCTGACCTGCAATTTGAATGGTGACGTTAAATTCCTCCAATATGCTGTTTCAGTAATGCGACAGTGTTTGGAGGATGAAATTGAGTGAACTTGAAGTTTTTTTGGCGATGATATTGAGGTGCTGAATTATTGAGAAGAGGAAGCCACTAAACAAAAATAGTAATAGCCATTACCGTAATGGCTATTACTATTTTTCTGTAAAAATCGAAGAAAAATTTATGCAAACGCTTGCAGTTCCGAAAATTATGCGTACTTTTGCAGAATGGTAATGAATATTACCGTAATGAGGATTACTATTTGTTGAAACAACTCAAAAAACTGACGCGGTATGAAGTTCTACAATCGTGAAAATGAAAAGGCGCAACTCTATAAAGTGCTGCAACAGAGTAGGAAAGAAGCCCAGATGACCGTGCTGATGGGACGTAGGCGCATCGGCAAGACCGAACTTTCGTTGCAATGCGGCGACGAAAAAGTACTGTATTTTTTCGTCGGAAAGAAGACGGAACAGCTGCTTTGCCACGATTATTTGGAAGAAATCAGTTTCAAATTGGGCGTTCCCATCATTGGGCAACTTTCTTCGTTTTCGGAAGTGTTCAGGTATGTGCTGCAATTGGCTGAAAGACAGCCTTTCACGTTGGTTATCGACGAGTTCCAGAACTTCCTAAAAATCAATTCTTCCGTGTTCAGCGACATGCAGCGCGATTGGGACTTGCACAAGCGCACCAGCCACCTTAATCTCATCATCAGCGGATCGGTGTTCACGCTGATGAAACGGATTTTCGAGGACTACGAAGAACCGCTTTTCGGTCGCGCCACAGAACGGCTGTTGCTTAAGCCCTTCTCAACCAACGTTTTGAAGGAAATCTTGGCCGACTACAACCCCAATCACACGCCCGAGGATTTGTTGGCCTTGTTCAGCATCACGGGAGGCGTGCCGTGGTATGTTGCGCTTTTGCTCGATAAAGGTTATGTCACTAAAGACCAAATGCTTACCGCCTTGACGGAGGAAAATTCACCCTTCATCAACGAGGGCAAAAACATCCTCATTGAGGAGTTCGGCACCGACTATGTCACTTATTTCTCCATCTTGACCTGCATTGCGGGCGGACTGAAAACCCGTGCCGAGATTGAAGGCGAGTTGGGCATCGGCAATATTGGGAGTTATCTGGCGCGGTTGGAGAACTATTATAACCTCGTCAGCAAGTCGCTGCCCATTTTCTCGAAGGAAAACAGCAAGAAAATGCGCTACCAACTCAACGACTGCTTCCTGATTTTCTGGTTCCGCTTCTTCTACAAGTATCAGGCACTCGTCGAAAATCGTGCGTTGAAGTCGCTGGAAACCATTATCTTGCGCGACTATAGCACGGTTTCAGGCTTTATGATGGAGCGTTATTTCGCACGCAAATTTGAGGAGGAAGGCAAGTACATCATCGGCAAGTGGTGGGACCGCAAAGGCGAGAACGAAATCGACCTTATTGTGGCCGACCCAATCAAAAAGGAGGCTTGGGTTTATGAACTGAAGAAGCAAGGCGAGCGTTACGAGGCCAAGACTTTGAAGGAAAAAGTGAAGGCAATGGTGACCCAAACGCCCGAGTTGGCAAAAATGAGATTGCATCTTGGTTCTTTGACCCTTGAAGATGTATAACCAATTGAAAGTCAAATTGTTTTTATTTAATTCTAAAAATAGTAATAGCCATTACCGTAATGGTTGTTACTATTTTGTTTTTCACCACAATTTGACTAAACAAAATTGACCTCCGGGCTAATCCGAATCCCGAACTTGGCCTCCACGGAATCTTGGATTTTGCGGGCAAGTTCCACGATGTCGTGGCCATTGCCGCCGCCGTAATGCACGAGGACGAGGGCTTGTTTGTCATAAACCCCGACGTGCTCGTTGCGCCAGCCTTTCCAACTGGTTCCTGAGCTTGTCGAAGGGCCAGTTTGCTCGATGAGCCAACCGGCTGGGACTTTCACCTTGCCGTTGGGTTCGTCGTAATGTGGAATGTTTGGAAATTCTTTTTGCAAAGCCTCAAAGTGCGCCTTTTCAATGACGGGATTTTTGAAAAAACTGCCCGCGCTGCCAATCTGCTTTACATCAGGCAGTTTGGCGTCGCGGATAGCGCAAATGGCATTGTGGAGTTGCTGCAAGGTCGGGTTTACGATGCCGTTTTGCTCCAAATAGGCTTTGATGTTGCCGTAATCGAGGTGGAGTGGTGCGTTTTTTTTCAACAAGAAGTCCACCGAAGTGATGATGAATTGGCCTTTCAACTCGTTTTTGAAGACGCTTTCACGGTAGCCGAAACGACATTCGTTTTTCGTGAAAACCCGTTTTTTGCCCGTTGAAATTTCTATGGCTTCGCATTGCAAGAAACTGTCTTTCAGTTCTATACCGTATGCACCGATGTTTTGCACGGGTGCCGCTCCTACTTTTCCGGGAATGTGGGCAAGATTCTCCAAACCTTGCCAACCTTTGCTGACCGTAAACTTCACGAAATCAGGCCAATCCTCGCCGGCTTGGGCGCGGACGACGACTTCGTTCCCGTCCTCGCGAAGGATTTCGATGCCTTTCGTGTTGATGAAAATGATCAAACCGTCAAACACATCGTCTTGAAACAATACATTGTTGCCGCCGCTCAAGACAAGATGCTTTTCTTGCTTGAAAACATCGGTTGAAACCAATGTTTCAAGTTGCTGAATGTCATTGATTTCGGCGAAATATTTCGCTACGGTATTGAAGCCGAAGCTGTTATACTGCTGGAGGTTGAAGTCGTTTTTCATAGGGGCAAAAATACACAATAGAATCGTAATAATTGAGGTTTAAGGAAAACTTTGTACCTTTGCCGTATGAAACGCGCTATCGTATCGGTTATCAACGACTTGGTTACTGACCAGCGGGTGAACAAGTCGTGCCTGACTTTGCAAAAGGCTGGGTATGAGGTGCTTTTGGTTGGAAGAAAGCAACGAAAAAGCCCGCCAATGGACGAAAGGCCTTACGGCACGAAAAGAATGAAACTGCTTTTCGAGAAAGGACCGCTTTTCTATGCCGAATACAACATCCGCTTGTTTTTCTTCCTGCTGTTTCATCGCGCCAATCTTTTGCTTTCCAATGACTTGGACACGGTTTTGCCCAACTATTTCATTTCGCGTTTGAAGGGTAGCAAAATGGTATTCGACAGCCACGAATATTTCACCGAAACGCCCGAGTTGGTCAATCGGCCCAAAGTGCAGCGCGTCTGGAAACGAATTGAAGGCTTCGTGGTGCCCAAGTTGGACGAAATGATTACGGTTTGCGACAGTATCGCCGAACTTTTTCGTGAGAAATATGGTGTCAAAGTTCACGTTATCAGGAATATACCGCCACGAAAGGCTTTGCCACCGAAAGGCGACAAAACGGCTTTGGGATTGCCCGCCGACAAACACCTATTAATATTGCAAGGCTCTGGCATCAACATCCAGCGCGGGGCGGAGGAATTGGTGCAAGCGATGGCGCTTTTGGACGACTGTTTCCTAATGATTATCGGTGGCGGAGATGTGCTACCAGTTTTAAAACAAATGGTTGAGGAACAGAAAATTACAGACCGTGTGCGTTTCTTCCCTCGTATGCCTTACCAACAAATGATGGCCTACACACAACTCGCCGAATTGGGCTTCTGTTTGGACAAAGACACCAACCTCAACTACCGTTTCAGTCTGCCCAACAAATTGTTCGATTTCATTCAAGCGGGCGTTCCGATTGTGGCTTCGCATCTGACTGAAATTGAGAAGATTATTCGACAATACAACATTGGTACGTTCATTGAAAACCACGAGCCAGCAACCATCGCTGCGACCATTCGTGAGGCATTGTCGGACGAGGCGAGAATAGCGCAATGGAAACAGAATTTGGCTGTTGCGGCATAGCGCAATGGAAACAGAATTTGGCTGTTGCGGCACGGGATTTGTGTTGGGAGAATGAAGAACAGAAATTGTTGGAAATCTACCATCATTATGACTGAAAACCATCTACATATCATTGCGTTTGACGTGCCTTATCCTGCCAATTATGGCGGGGTTATCGATGTGTTTTATCGTGTGAAAGGCTTATCGGAAGCAGGTGTCAAGGTGCATCTGCATTGTTTTGAGTACGGGCGCGGTGAGCAGGAGATTTTGAAACGTTGCCATGAGGTAAAGTATTACAAGCGCGACACTTCCTTTGTCAAACAGTTGAGTCTCACACCGTTTATTGTCAATTCGAGGTGGTCGGAGGAGTTGGTTCAAGACTTGTTGCAGGACGAATATCCCATTCTTTGCGAAGGCTTGCACACCACGGCAGTTCTTCTTGATAATCGCCTGAAAAACAGGAAAATCTATGTCCGTGCCCACAATGTGGAGCACGACTATTACCAAGGCTTGGGTGATTCGGAAAGGTGCGTTTGGAAGCGTTTGTTTTATCTTGCAGAGGCATGGAAACTAAGACGTTATGAACCGATTTTGCGCAAAGCTGCGTGCATTTTCGCCATCTCGCAACAAGACGCGGACTATTTCTCCAAGAAATACGGCAAAACGACGCTTGTTCCAGGTTTTAATTCCGCAGATTCGGTGTGCTCGGAAACGGGTCGGGGAGAGTACGTTTTGTATCATGGCAACCTTTCCGTCAAGGAGAACGAAACGGCGGCCAAGTGGTTGATAGAGAGTGTGTTTTCTGAGCTTGACCTGCATTGCATTGTGGCCGGTTTGAATCCATCCGACAAGTTAATCAAATTGGCTGAGAACCATTCCAACGTGACTTTGGTAGCCAATCCAGATGATGCCGAGATGATTGACTTGTTGCGGCAAGCACAAGTGAACATTTTGGTGACGAATCAGCCTACGGGATTGAAACTGAAGCTGTTGAATGCGCTTTACAATGGTCGTTTCTGCTTGGTGGATGAGGACATGGTTCGTGGCACTTCGTTGGAAAGCCTTTGCATAGTTGCCGATGAGCCTGAGCAGATGATTGCCGAAATCAAGCGGTTGATGGAGGAGGACTTTACGGAGGAGGACATTGAAGAGCGCGACAAACAGATGCGGCAACTTTATGATAATGAAGCGAATGCTCAGAAGATTATTCAAGCGATTTTTTCATAAACTACGGATTTCGCGGATTTGACGGATAGGATTCCGAAAACAATGTGGATGCAAGCATCCAATTATTACGGATAAGCTAACGCTCGCGACAATCCATACCAATTTGACGCTTGCGTCTTTCAAATTCAAGGTCGTAAATCTGTAAAATCTGTATAATCCGTAGTTAAGCAATCCTACTCCATTTCGGAACAAATCACCGTCCCATTCTTGCAATTGGCGATGCGTGAAGGATATTTCTGCATCAAAGTGTAGTTGTGCGTGGCCATCAGCACGGCTTGACCGTTCTCGCTGATGCGGCGCAAGAGTTTCATCACTTCAAGGGTGGTTTCGGGGTCGAGGTTGCCGGTTGGCTCGTCGGCGATGATGACATCGGGGTCGTTGAGTAGGGCGCGGGCGATGGCAACGCCTTGTTGCTCGCCTCCTGACATCTGGTGCGGCATACTTTTGCGCTTGTCGCTTAGCCCGACTTTGGCTAAAACTTCATCAATTCGGCGCGAAATCTCGGCTTTTTCTGTCCATCCCGTGGCACCCAGCACAAACTCCAAGTTTTTCTCCACGCTGCGGTCGAAAAGGAGTTGGAAGTCCTGAAACACGATGCCGATTTTGCGCCTCAGATAGGGAATGTCTTTTTTGCGCAGGAGGGTGAGGTCGTAGCCAGCCACGTTGAAGTAGCCGTCGCGGGCGGGCAATTCGCCGTACAAAGTCTTTAATAGTGAGGACTTTCCACTCCCCGTGCGACCGATAAGATAGATGAATTCGCCCTTATTCAAAGTCAGATTGACATTGGAAAGGACAAGGTTCTCCCGCTGGAAAATGGAGGCGTTTCTGATTTCTATGATGGGTTCTGACATTTATTGATTTAAGATTTCAAATTTCAAGATTTCAAGATTTCTCGACTGCCACAGTGTGACAGCCCTACAATTCCCAACTCTCAACTATCAACTATCAACTGTAAACTACCAACTTCCCGAGGCGCCGCCGCCGCCGAAACCTCCTCCGCCAAAGCCACCAAAGCCTCCACCGCCAAAACTGCCGCCACCACTACTTCCTCCAAAACTGCTACCGCCGAAGCCGCCCATCGGAATCCAGATGGTGCGGGTGCCGCCGCCGGAATAGTTCTGGTTGCCATTGCTGGAGCGGAAAATGAGGATGAGAGCAATCATAAAAATGAGGATAAGCCAAATGGGTATGCCTTCGCCGCCGTTGGTGTATTCGTCTTGGGTAAACTTGCCCGAACAGAGGTCCATAATGACGTTGACGGCGTTGTCGATGCCCGTGTAGTAGTCGTCTTCCTTGAAGGCGGGAATCATCTCCTTTTCAATGATGCGCTTGGCCGTTGCATCGGTGACATATTCCTCGATGCCATAGCCCGTGTTGATGTTCACTTGGCCGCGCTCGCTGCCTTTCTTGGGCTTCACAAGGATGACAGCGCCGTTGTTTTTGCCTTGTTGTCCCACGCCCCAACTATGCCCGATTTCAGTGGCATACTGCTCGACGCTGTAGCCCTGTAAATCATCGACAAGGAGGACAAGGATTTGAGTCGAAGTGCTGTCGTTATAGGCCACTAATTTATGCTCTAAAACGTTGACTTGGTGGGCGGTAAGCGTACCCGTGTAGTCGTTCACCAATCGTGGCGGGTTGGGCGGACTCGGCAATTGGGCTTTCAGTGTTGTGCCGAAAGTGAGCAAAACGAGAAGTAAACCGAATAAAAGCGCCAGTTTATGTCTTTCAATTGTTTTCATAGGAGATTTCGTCGGGGATTTCGTTAACATCGTCGGATTGGTAGGGGAAATAAATCTTGAGTTTCTCGCCGCAGCGCATAATGCCTTCCACAAGGCCATCGGCGAAACGGCCTTCGCGGAAATGGCTCAACATCAGGTCTTTCACATCGTTCCAGAAGTTGTCTTCCACCACATTGTTGATGCCTTCGTCGCCGAGAATGGCAAACTTGTGGTCGCGGACGGCCAAATATATGAGTACACCGTTGCGCAATTGGGTCTCATTGAGTTTCAATTTGTTGAAAACCACCAGACTGCGTTTTTCCACATCGCCTCGGCATAGGTTTTCGATATGCACTTTGATTTCGCCCGAGGTATTCAGTTCGGCCTGCTTGATAGCTTCCACCACGCGGCGGTCTTCCTCGCGGTTCAGTATGTTGATGGCGTTTGACATAATCGTTCTTTTGACCGCAAAAATAGTCATTTTCCAGCCATTT
>CACXQO010000108.1 GCA_902769815.1 uncultured Bacteroidia bacterium
TGAGCACTCGACTGGTGCTTTGACTGGCAAGAGCTATGGCTGGGGTGGTTCCCTCATGCGTCCCGAGGCCACTGGTTTCGGCGCTGTCTACTATGTGAAGCACATGGTGGAAGAGAAGGGTGATACCCTCGAAGGTAAGCGCGTGGCCCTCTCCGGCTTCGGTAACGTGGCTTGGGGTGCTGCCCAGAAGGCTTGCGAATTCGGTGCCAAGGTGGTCGCTATCAGCGGTCCCGACGGTGTCTGCGAGCTTCCTGAAGGCATCAACAAGGAAATGATCGACTACATGCTTGACATGCGTGCCTCGAACCGTAACAAGGTCCAAGACATGGCCGACAAGTTCCCCGGCAAGGCCGTCTTCACTCCTGGCAAGAAGGCTTGGAGCGTGAAGTGCGACATTGCCATGCCTTGCGCTTTCCAAAACGAGCTTGCTGAAGATGATGCCAAGGAACTGATCGCCAACGGCGTGAAGTATGTGGCTGAAGTCTCCAACATGGGTTGCCAACCCGGTGCCATTGCCGCTTTCCAAGCTGCCAAGATCCCGTTCGGTCCTGGTAAGGCTGTCAACGCCGGTGGTGTTGCCACCTCTGGCCTTGAAATCTGCCAGAACGCCGGTCACATCAACTGGACTGCAAAGGAAGTTGATGAGAAGCTGAAGAAGATCATGAGCGACATCTATGACCAATGCGTGAAATACGGCAAGCAAGCCGATGGCACCATCAACTATGTGAAG
Source organism: uncultured Bacteroidia bacterium (assembly GCA_902769815.1). GTDB lineage: Bacteria > Bacteroidota > Bacteroidia > Bacteroidales > F082 > Limimorpha. The sequence continues at coordinate 731 of CACXQO010000108.1, forward strand.
GGTGCTAACATCGCTGGCTTCATGCGTGTTGCCCACGCCATGATGGCTCAAGGTATCATCTAATTCCAGAGCGAAAAAGGTTTTGCAAGGCGGTCAGCCACGCCATGATGGCTCAAGGTATCATCTAATTCCAGAGCGAAAAAGGTTTTGCAAGGCGGTCAGCATTGGCTGCCTTGCTTTTTTTGTGCCCTCGTGGAGACACTTTTCCCTTGACTTTCCCGAAGAATTCCCTATCTTTGCACCCGAAAAATGTTCTTTCAATTAATATTCACCATTCAAAATCAACCCTAACCATGGACACAAACTTACCAACAACAGCACAGGCGCCCATGATTGCCTTGATTAAAACCAAAAACATCATGAACAAAAACAACCTGAAAACCAAAGCAAAACGCGACGCCGCGCTAATCTTGATGCTCGCGCTCCTTGTGTCTGCCAAGGCATGGGCGCAATCCTTCGGCGGCGGCAGCGGAACGCAAACCGACCCCTACATCATCCTCTCCATCGACCACATGAACCAATTGGCCGAATACACCGGCAGCACCCAAGGCTTGCACTTCCGCCTTGATGCCGACTTGGACTATAAGGACGAAAATGGCGTAAATGGCTGGAATGGCGTAAATGGCTTGGGACTGGGGTTCAAAACTATCGCACACTTTTCAGGCACATTCGATGGGAATGGGCATTACATCAGTAATGCGTGGGTGTCAGGTAGTGGTCGTGACCATCATGGATTATTCGGGACATTGGATCTCTACGGCACAATAAAGAATCTAAATCTTGTAAATTTAGAAATAATAGGCCTTGTTAATGTTGGAGGAATTGTGGGAGCAATAGAGGGCGGTTATGTTATTAATTGTAAATTATACAATTGCTTTATCATGAGTACCAATTATGTTGGAGGAATTGCAGGCTATATCAATCCCCAATTAATATTCTCTGTAAAAGATTGCGTCGTTGACGAGTACTCGACAGTCTCTGGCATCGGCATCACAAATAATAGTAGTATAGGAGGCATTGTAGGCTATATGATTATAGATCATTATGCCATCGAAAACAATTATTTTTTGGGTGAGTTGAAGTTGGATGATGTCAATCATTTTCCCCAAGGGATTATCGTAGGAAATATTCCTGGATACGATCGTAATATCAATTACTATAACCCTGAACTCAATTCGGAATTGCCGTCTTCTGCGGTAGAGGGTGCCACGCCGGTCTATGGCATATATGACTGGCAAAAAGTAACTGAGGTTGTAAGCGGCGAGGTATTATCAATACCGGTAACTCCTAATAGCACTAATTCTGATACAATCGAATACGCGATGCCTGACACTACCATCGTTTTGCGTCAGAATCCGGCCGAAGGCTATGCTTGCAGCGATTTCACGGCCCAGGGTGCAACGCTCACGCATGTTTCCAACGACATCTACTCTTTTGTAATGCCAAACAATTCGGTCACCATCTCGGCTACCTTGTGTGAGCCTATCGCCATCACTAATTCTCCCTATTTCGAGGACTTTGAAAGTCCCGCCGGAACCCTTTGGACGCGAGCAGGCCCTATCGCCGATTGCTGGAAGGGATACGCACGATATAGTGGCCATAAAGCCCCGCACAATTCCATCGGGAATTACTATGCTCCTAATTATGTACACAGCGGCGTGCAATCCTTGTCGTTCTACAATATGGGCGAAAACTATGCCCTGTTTCCGGAGTTCAGCAATCCTATATACGACCTGCAAGTCAGTTTCTGGATGAAGACGGATGGTGATAGTTCTAGTGGTTCAGGTCAACTCCAATTGGGCTACATCACAGTCGAGGACGACGGCACCTGCAACACCTTCACGGAAATCGCCACATACTCCAACAATACAGACTCCATGGTGCAGTGTAGCACCACGTTGGAGAACGTGTCCGCCGAGGCACACCGTTTGGCTTTCAAGTGGAGCGCGACAAATTACATCTGCTTCATCGACGATGTGACGGTTTCCCTCAATCTTGCCCTCAAGCCCACCGACTTGACCTGTACCGAGGTGACCAACACCTCCGCCACCCTCACATGGACTTCCAACGCCGAAAGCTGGCAAATCATGCTGAATGACGACGAAACCAACCTCATCATGGCCGACACGAACCCCTTCACGCTCACCGGCCTTGTGCCCGAAACGTTCTACACCGCCAAGGTGCGCTCCTATTGGGATTCCGACAACCAAAGCGAATGGAGCGACCCCGTAAGTTTCACCAACAATGGGATTTGCCCCGAAGGCATGGTCTGCATCGGCAATGGCACGCAAACCAACAACAACCTGCCCACCAGCAACTATTACAAGTACGGCCTGACACAGCAAATCTACACCGCCGACGAAATCGGGCAGGCCGGCTGCATCACCTCCATCGAGTTCTTCAAGGCAACTGCCTACACCATGACAAGAAACTTGGACATCTACTTGGTGTGTACCGACAAGGACGAGTTTGAAAACACAAGCGACTGGATTCCTGTCACCGCCAACGACCTCGTCTTCAGCGGCACCGTGACCTTCGCCGACCAAGACTGGACTACCATCACGCTTGACGAGCCTTTCAACTACTACGGCATGAGCAATGTGGCCGTCGTGGTGGACGACAACACCGGCGGTTTCTCATACAGCTTGCCTTTCCATGTCTTTTCGACCGAAAAGGAACAAACCATCTTATATTGCGATAGCAACAACAACTACGACCCGACGGCTTCGCCCGGCAATGCCATCAATACGATAAGCGAGAAAAACCGCATCCGCTTGGGCATGGAAGAGTTGCCCGGGTGTGAGCGTCCCACCCTGTTGGCTGTCGACGCCCTTGGTGCCACCTCCGCCACCCTCAGTTGGACGGAAAACGGCGAGGCCACGGCATGGCAAATCATGCTGAACGACGACCACACGAACCTCATCGAGGCCGACTCGAACCCCTTCACCTTGGACAGCCTCATCCCTGAAACCACCTATACCGCCAAGGTGCGCGCCCACTGCCCCGACGGCAACGGCATAAGCCTATGGAGCAGTCCCATCAGTTTCAATCCCACCCGAGCCTTCACCATCGGCGCAGGCACGGCCACTAATAACGACCTGCCCACCAACAACTTTTACAAGTATTCATACACCCAGCAGATTTACACCACCGAGGAATTGGGCGAGGCTGGACTCATCGAGCGCATCGATTTCTTCAAGAACAGCACCGCTGCGTGCAACCGCAACTTGGACATCTACTTGGTAAGCACCGACAAGAGCAGTTTCGACGGCGGCAACGACTGGATTGTAACGACCGAAGAAGACCTCGTATTCAGCGGCACCGTAAACTTTGTCGACAAAGCCTGGACCATCATCACCTTCGACAAGCCCTTCATCTACAACGGCCTGCACAACGTGGCCATCATTGTTGACGACCATACGGGAAGTTATGTAAGCCGAACGCCTTTCCTCGTCTTCGACGCGCCCAACCAAGCCCTTTCTTCCTATCATGACAAAGGAGAAAAGGCCGTGCTCGGGCAAAAGAACCAAATCCGCGTGCTAAAGAGCGCGATGGGCGACTGCATCAACCCAACGATGCTCACCGCGAGCGAACTGAACTATTACGACGCCACGCTGACTTGGGAAGAAAACGGCACTTCCACCGAATGGGTGGTCGATTATTGGTATCTGAACAGTAGCAACGAGGAAGTGCATAACCAACTGACCGTCGCGGACAGCACGATCTGCCTTATCGAAAACCTTAGCGATAACACCGAATACCACGCAAAGGTGCGCCCCGCCTGCGACGAAAACAAGTGGAGCAACACCGCCATATTCACCACCTTGGAGGCCTGCTCAGTGCCCGTCATCACCCTCGGCACGGTGACCGCCACCACCGCCGAACTCTCTTGGACCGGTCTTAGCGAAGGCTACACCGTAATGTACAGGGAATCAATCGTAAGAGTCGCCGGAGAGTGGCAAACCCTCAGTGTGGACGAAGCCGCCATCACCCTCACCAATCTCGTCCCCGAAGCCGACTATGAGGTGAAAGTTATCCCGTCCTGCGACGAAACCAAGGAAAGCCCCATACTGACCTTCACCACTGCCAATCCTTGCGAAGCGCCCACCAACCTTGCCGTCGGCAACATCACGACTACCACCGCCGAAATCAGTTGGGACGGCATCAGCCTTTCGGGGTATGAGGTGGAATATTACACGGCTACCCTCATCGACACGTTGTTAAGCGAAGGTTTCGAAAGCGGCGAGTTGCCCCAAGGCTGGATCATAGAAGGCGACAGCCAAGACCCAACCAAGACTTGGCGCGTGGGCGCGGGCGACGACCAAGCGTCAACCGGCACCCACAGCGGCGACTACAACGCCCTGATTACGCATAACAACAGGGACGAAGTGACCTACCTCGTCATGCCCGCAATCGACTTGGGCGACTATGACAACGCGCAACTCTCCTTCTGGTATGTCAACAGGAATTGGGCTAGCGACATCGACGAAATCGGCGTTTTCTACCGCATCGGCACGGAAGGCGAATGGAACGAACTGTGGAGCACCGCCGATGCGCACGCAACATGGACCCACCAAACCCTTGCCCTGACCGGCTTGGCCGACAACTACCAAATCGGCTTCAAGATGATAGACCATTGGGGCCGTGGCGTAGGACTCGACGACATTGTTGTCTTCCATGAACTTGCCCCTGCGGGCGAGCCAATGACCCTCACCGTGGTGGAAGGCACCACGGCCACCCTGACAGGCTTAGCCGACAACACCACCTACGAAGCGCGGGTGAAGGCCAACTGCTACGAGGCGGAATACAGCCAGCCTGTGGGCTTCACCACGCCTGCCTGCCCCGCACCCGTGGCAACCCTCGGCACGGTGACCGCCACCACCGCAGAACTCAGTTGGACCGCCAGCCTTTGCGAAGGCTACACGGTGAAATACAGGGAGATGTCCATCCTCATGGAAGAGCATTTCGACGGCGACGACCTGCCCGAAGGCTGGTCTAACAATATATATCCTGGTTATGAGGTGGAAATTTCAAACACTAACTTTGCTGGCATTGCGCCAAATGAGGTTAGAGTACGAGGGGGTAATCCAATAACCACAATGCAAACGGCTCCTGTCGACTTAAGGGGAACCAACCAAGTCCAATTGTCTTTCAACATTAGTTCGAATGGTGACTATAGCAATGGTGACTTTATCATTAAAATATATACCGTTGTCATGTTGACAAAAAAATTCGCTTGCCAAAGTACTTTTAATTGTATGGTAAATAGACAACATTTCAGTGCGACGATAGCCAACTCCTTCATGGGTTTGAGCAATGTGAAGTTCTTTTTCGAAATAACCAATGTACCCTCGGGCCGTTTTTTGTTCATCGACGACCTTGTCATTGAAAGGATTGGTGAATGGCAAGACCTGCATGTGACCGACACTGCCGTCACCATCAGCGGACTCAGCCCCGAAACTGTCTATCAGGTGAAGGTGGTGCCCGATTGCAACGAAAACAAGGGGAGCGAACTGCTCACCTTCACCACGGCCAATCCCTGTGAAACGCCCACCAACCTTGCCGTCGGCAACCTCACCGCCACTACTGCCGAGGTCAGTTGGGACGGCGTCAGCCTGACGGGGTATGAGGTGGAATATTACACGACTGCCGTCTTCAACACGTTGCTCATTGAGGGGTTCGAAAGCGGCGCACTGTCCGAAGGCTGGACCATAGAAGGCGACAACCAAGACCCGGCCAAGACTTGGCGCGTGGGCGTGGGCGACGACCGATCCTCCACCGGCACCCACAGCGGCGATTACAACGCCCTGATTACGCACAATGCACACAACGACACCACCTTCTTGGTGACCGCGCCTTTCAACTTGGGCGGTTACGAGTCCGCTGAACTCTCCTTCTGGTATGTCAACAGAAGTTGGGGGGGCAGCGACATCGACGAATTCGCCGTTTGCTACCGCATCGGCAACACAGGCGAATGGAACGAATTGTGGAGCACCACCGAGGATCACCGAGCATGGACGAGCCAGTCTGTTGCCCTGACTGGCCTTGGCGACAACTACCAAATTGGCTTTAGGATGATAGACCATTGGGGCCATGGCGTTGGGCTTGACGACATTGTCATCTCCAACCTCGTTGCCCCTACGGGCGAGCCAATGACCCTCACGGTGGAGGAAGGCACCACGGCCACCCTGACGGGCTTGGCCGCCAACACCGCCTACGAAGTGCGGGTGAAGGCCAACTGCGACGCGGCGGAATACTGCTCGCCGGTGGTGTTCGCCACGGCGGGGATGGATACCTTCACCAAGGAAATCGTTGGCTACGGCGAAAGTAACGACGGCTACTATTTGATTGCCTCGCCCGTTGTGGAACCCATCATGCCTTCCGAAGAGAACGGCTTCCTCGCCAACGAATACGACCTCTACCGCTTCAACCAAAGCGCGGAACTGGAATGGGAGAACTGGAAGGCTGAAGAGAACTACCACTTCCCGATAGAGAACGGCAGGGGCTACCTCTACGCCAGCCAAGAGAACACCACGCTCACCTTCGTCGGCACGCCCTACAGTGGCAACGGCCAAGTCACCCTTACCAAGACCGATGGCGTAACGTTTGAAGGCTGGAACCTTGTGGGCAATCCCTTCCCGACAATGGCCTTCATTGCCGACGGTCGCCCATTCTACACTGTGAACGGCGATGGTAGCCAAATCATCGGTGTCGTTAGTCACTCGATTGAAGTTATGGAAGCCATCTTCGTCGTTGCCGAAGAGGACGGCGAAACTATGACCTTCACCACCGAAATGCCAGCGTTGGGTGCCTCGCTTTCGCTGAATGTAATGGCCGCTGAGCCTACTGATACGCCGACACATCGTGCTCCTACCGTCGTCGACCGCGCCATCATCCGTTTCGACGAAGGCCGCCAGTTGCCCAAGTTCCAACTCAACGGAAACAGCACCAAGGTCTACATCCCGCAAGGCAGCATTGACTATGCAGTGGTGTGCAGCGAAGGCAAGGGCGAACTGCCCCTCAATTTCAAGGCCGCCAAAAACGGCACCTACACCCTGACCGTGAACGTGGAAAACATGGAGTTGGACTACCTGCACCTGATTGACAACCTCACCGGCGCGGATGTGGATTTGTTGGCCGTTGAGCCTGTCGAAACGCCAACGAGTGGCAACGGCCCTTCGACAAGCTCAGGGACCCTGGCCTCTTACACTTTCACCGCCAAGACCACCGACTACGAGAGTCGCTTCAAGTTGGTGTTCTCCGCAGACGAGGACATCTGCGAACCCAATGAGGCGTTTGCCTACATCAACAATGGGAATATTGTCATTACAACGGACATGGGCGATGCCACATTGCAAATCGTTGACATGACGGGGCGCGTTATCGCTTCCTATGGCGGACACACGCGGTGTGTCTCTACGTCGGGAATGACGGCAGGTGTGTATGTCCTCCGCCTGATTGACGGGGAGAATGTCAGGACGCAGAAAATTGTGGTGGATTTCTAACAACGGGGTTTGCCCCGTTGTCGCTACCGCGATACTTCGCTACCGCGATACGAAGTTTCGGCATCCGCCAGTAGTAAATCGCTCCTTCTGGGTTGCGTTTCGCAAAGCCCCGAAGGGGCGATACTACATTTCCAAAAATATTACGCAAAATCCGTTACGCAAAATCCGTAATATTTGGAAAATGTGTATTTTTGTGGTATGAAACAAACCACCCAATGTTAC
>CACXQO010000109.1 GCA_902769815.1 uncultured Bacteroidia bacterium
TTTCACCACGCGGACGAGTTGGCCAGCCACATTGTAGATGGCCACGCTGTTCAGGTTGTCGCCTTCGAGGGTGACGCTCGTAGTGGCAGGGTTAGGATAAATGCTTGCCAGTTGCGAAACGGTTTCCTCAACGCCTGTGGGATCATAAGTCAAAACAACCGGAATCTCAACATGAGGCATGTTTTGATCGTTGGTGTTGATGATGAGGTTGGCTTCGTAGCGAGTATCGGTGAGGCCGATGGAGTTGAGCGTGAGGTTGATGGTTTGAGACTGGCCGCCAGGGATGGAACCCGTTTCCTGACTGAGCGTGGCCCAAGTGCCAGGAATGAGTTGGCCTTCGCAGTTAACAGTAATCAGCCAAGCACCTTCAAAGTCACCAGCGCTATAGCAGTGGTCAAACGACCCACCCTGTGTGCTGAGCCAGTTGCCATCGCCCTCTGCGCCATAGTGTCCACCATCCATAGTCAGAGGATATTCGCCAGCAGTTTGTAAGAGTTCAACAGTTACCCAAATGGTTTGTCCATCCAAATAGACATCTTCATCGAAAGTAGCCGTCAGCCAGACACCAAGTTCAGACGATACAACGGTCTTCTCGGCAAGGAGTTCACCGGGCTGGTTGTTGGCACCTTGTCCATAAATGCGGAAGATATAGTTATCATCTTCTGATTTGTATTGAGCAGCAACTTGGAACTTGGCCGAAGTAATCTTCATACCCATAGCTGCGCCAGCATAAGCGGTTGCAGGAAGGCGAATAGCCATCTCACGAGTGTAAGGACCACCTGATGAGCCAATTCCAGAAGTCGCTTCTCCATCATGATAGGCAAGCTCGCTGGTTTGTGAGCCACCTTCTCCATGACCGAACTCAACGTATGCATTCCAATCACCAATGGAGTTACCTGCATTGTCGATGGTAATATCAACCATGGTGAGATCGTCTTCCTGAAGGTATTCAGTAATTGATTCAGGAGTAACGCTCAAAATAGGAGCAGAAACGCCACCAAGTTTGTAAGCATACACATTGTCAATGTAATAGTCCGAAACAGCGGCACTGGTCGGAGGATAGAAGTCCATAGCGGCAAGTTGACGTGAACCAGCGGTGCCGTCGGCTGGTCAACCACATACTTCACAGTGAACCAACTGTCGAAGGGGCAATCGAAGTTGGTGGTTACGCCACCAGCTTTAATTGAAGTGCCGTTGTCAGAGGTCTTGTACCAAACCTCCGTGGCCCATTCGCTTCCGCTGCCGTTGAAGATGTGGAGAACGTTGTTGTAGGCATCCTTGCCATTAGGAATGTACATATCGAAGCCGAGTGTGTAGGTACCGCTTGTGGCATCACCCAAAAGAAGAACCTGGTCGTTGCCATAGGTAAGATGACCGCACTTGGTGCCTTCGAAAGAAGCGACAACGCCATCTTCGGCACCACCAGGAGCGTTGCTCCAAGTGGTCCACCAATCGTGACCGGCAGCAATGGCTTCAGCAGCAATCTTATTGCCCTCGGTGTACTCCTCAAAGTCATCTTCGAGAACCACCTCAAGGTTCATAACCGGCTGCACATCGACATTGTCGATATAGTAGTCGGAAACAGCAGCACTGGTCGGAGGATAAAAGTCCATGGCGCCGAGTTGACGAGTGCCAGCGGCACCTTCGGCCTGAAGGCTGAACTGCCAAGTGTAGATTTCGGCATCATCCACATAGAAAGTTGCCTCGTCATTGTCAAGGTCAACCACATACTTCACAGTGAACCAACTATCGTAAGGGCAATCGAAGTTGGTAGTCACATTAGCGGCTTTGATTGCAGTGCCGTTGTCAGAGGTCTTGTACCAAACCTCAGTGGCCCATTCGCTACCGCTTCCGTTGAAGATGTGGAGGATGTTGTTGTAGGCATCCTTGCCATTGGGAATGTACATGTCAAAACTGAGTTCCCAAGTACCAGTAGTGACATTACCAAGATTAAGCACCTGGTCGTTACCGTAGGTGAAGTGAGCGGCCATAGAGTTCTGTTCGGCGAAAACACCGTCTTCAGCTCCGCCAGGGGCATTGCTCCAAGTGGTCCAAGGTTCACCAAGCGTTTGAGCTACCTTAGCGCCTGCAGGGCAGTCGTTGAAATCGAAGCTCATCTGTGCGAAAGCATTGCCACAAACGAAGGCAATCATCGCGATAAGTAAAGATACTTTTTTCATTTTTTTGAAATTTTAGTTAGTATTAAGTGAATTGATTCGTCAAAAACAAAGTGCGCAAAACGCGCTGCAAATATAATGAATTTTTGTTTGTTGCAAGGGGGACGGGGGGTTTTTTTAGTTTAGAGTTGAGAGTTTAGGGTTTAGAGGAGGTTTTTGAGGTGGGAAGTAGGAAGTAGGAAGTAGGAAGTTGAATCCATTGACTGTCAAAAGTAACTGGCAAGGAAATCTGAAGGGGTCATCACTTTCATTGTGGCGAAACCATAATCCTTGATGTTTCTCGTCAAAAGGCAATCGGCCATTGCATGTGCAGCAGAAAAATATTGCAGAGCATCCTCAAAATCGCGGGCTTTCAACGCAAATGCCTCATCCACGGCATCTTCCCCGACGGGAACAATGGTAAACGCTGGTCGAAAAGCCGCCATCACCTCATAAAATCTTTCCACAGAATAGTCTTTTCTGGTGATGTACTTGATATTGGCAATGCTAAGATCAGAAATCAAAATCTCCAACTTGCCGTCCACAGCGAGGTCAAAAACCCGAAGCGAATCGGCAAGAAAACCTTCACGCCTAAAAAGCAAATCAAGGAAAACATTGGTGTCGATAAAAACTCTCATGGCCTCGAACCATCATATTTCTCGGTCAGATAATCTTCCTTAGCCTGCTTCCAGTCTCCGGTGTCACTTTTCTCAAAAGCACCTATCATCTGATGGATTTTGGCCTTTTGCTCAGCACGTTTTCTTGCCCGAGCGATTTCCTCTTCCTGATAGATGGCAGCCAAAGCGTTAAGCACTTTCTGCCAAAGCGAAGTATCTGTCTTGTCAAAACGCTGAAGCAGCTGCATCGTGTCGGATTGTAATTCGATTGCTGTCATGGTTATTATTTATTATATCGCTGCAAAAATAAACAAAAACAATGAAGTATGAAGCACGATGGGGAAGTTTTCTTTGACTCCCCCTGCCCCCATCTCTGTGGGGGAACGCGCAAAGCGGGAGAACGAATGGCCCTTCCTAAGAGCCTTGGGGTTCGGCGTGAGGCGATTTGGCTTCTTTCCAGTAGGCAATCATCTCGTCGAGGGTGAGGTGCTGCACGCCTTTGCCTTGCTCGCGGGCGCGTTGCTCGACGTGGGCGAAACGCTCGCGGAACTTCTTGTTGGTCTTTTCGAGGGCATCGTCGGGATTCACGCCGATATAATTGCCGTATGCCGCCAAAGCGAAAAGTAGGTCGCCGTATTCCTCTTCTAAATGGGCAGTTTCGTCGTGCTTTTGCAATGCCTCAATGAGTTCTTCCTTCTCCTCCTCTACCTTCTGCCATGCCTGCTCCGCATCGGGCCAACGGAAGCCCACGCCAGCGGTCTTTTGGGCCATGCGATAGGCTTTAAGCAATGAGGGCAAGCCTTCAGGCACACCACCCAACACGCTACGGTTGTGCTCGCGCTCCAACTTGATTTTCTCCCAATTTTGCTCCACCTGTTCGGCGTTCTCAACATGCTCGTTGCCAAAGATATGCGGGTGGCGCACAATCATCTTCTCGCAGATGCCGTTGAGCACGTCGGCGATGTCGAATACGCCCTGCTCCTGCCCTATCTTGGCATAGAAGACAAGATGGAGCATGAGGTCGCCGAGTTCCTTTTTCACTTCGTTGAGGTCGTCGTTGAGGATGGCTTGGCTGAGTTCGTAAGTTTCTTCAATGGTGAGGTGGCGCAGGCTGTGTATGGTTTGGGTGCTGTCCCACGGGCAGCCGGCGCGCACTGCGTCCATAATATCCAGCAAATGCTTGAATGCTTTTAGTCTTTCGTCCATGATAACTTTATTTGAGAGCGCAAAAATAGGTTTTTTAATCACAAAACTTTCAAAACAGTCAAAACATTTTGGCTTGAAAAGTCGCCAACCGGCTCCTTTTCAACGCATCCTTTCGGATGCTTATGAGAGTTTTTTGTACCTTTGCATCTTCAATGAAAAGCCACACGCTCCATACAGTCCTCTGTCTGCTCTGCTGCCTATTAATAATAGGTGTGGGTCAAGTGTGTGCCCAATCGAGCCACAAGAACTATGAAATCGAGGCGCGGATGCACTATGGCTACATGTATTTCCAGAACGACGAATTCCACTCGGCATTAGGCCGTTACAGCCGCCACACGCCGGCCTTCGAACTGTCGCTGCACCGCAACACCTACGGCCAACACCGCTGGGAAGTGCTGCACAACTACCCTTCCATCGGGTTCACCTTCTATTATTCGGGCTTCGGCAACGACAGCATCGCGGCGGAATTAGGCAAGGTGTTTGCCCTCTACCCTTTCATCAACTTCCCGTTCACGCCAAACGAATCGAGCCGACTTACCTTCAAGTTGGGCGTGGGCCTGTCGTGGCTCACCAACAAGTTCCACCCGACGGAAAACTTCCACAACTACGCCATAGGCTCCCACCTGAACGCTGCCATCAACCTATCGTTTGAATACCGCCAGCGCATTGTGGAGCGGCTGCACTGGGTGACTTCCATCGGCCTCACCCACTTCTCGAACGGAGCCACAAGAACCCCCAACATGGGCATCAACATTTTCAGCGTGGCCACGGGATTTTCGTGGTACTTGGCACCACCCAAAACGCGCATCGACAAGAAGTTGCGCCCCAAAAACTACCTCTTCGAGTTCGACGGCAAGCGGCATTTCGTCACCGACTACCAATACACCCTCGGCTTCAAGGACATGAGCCAGCAATACGGCACACACCAGTATTTTTTCGTCCACAACATTGCAGCCAACTTCATGTTCCAGATCACGGAGCGCGACAGGTTGGGTCTTGGTCTTGAAATGGTTTACGACAACTCCGACAAAATCACCAAGCCCAATTGGGGCATCTACCTCAAGCCTGGCTTTCTTTTTGCCTACGAAATGATGCTCGACCGTGTCAGTTTCATGTTCAACGCCGGGGTGCGCAACAACGTGCCGCTCAACTCGAAGACCTTCGGCCTGCTGTTTTACCAAAAGGTGGCCGTCCGCTATTATTTCAACGAGAACCTGTTTGCCACGCTCGCCTTCACCACCTACGACATCAAGGCCGACTTCATCAGCGTCGGCATCGGCTACCATATCCAACACAAATACTACTTACCACGCCATGAAAAGAAATCGCATCGCAATCCTGTTTTTCCTCGTTAGTTTGATGACCTCGTGCAGCAAAGTGGACGCGCTCTTCAACAACGGAGAACCCGTCACCGAACAACGCAACCTTGACCAAAGGTTCAATGCCATTTCGATGTTCAACAACGTGAATGTCAAATTAGTACATGACAACCACCAGCATTTGGAACTGACTTGCCCGAAAAACCTCATCGGGAAAGTGACGACAGAAATCATTGGCGACACACTCTTCATCAAGAACGAGAACGACTTCAACTGGCTCCGCAGTTTCGACTACAGCATCGACCTGACCGTGTATTTTGACAGCCTCCAAACCATCGACTATGCCTCCATCGGCGACCTCATCTGCGCCGACTCCATCAAAGGCATCGGCCAACAATACATCGATACCACAAATTATGGCATCGACACCATTTGGTCGCGAAGTGTTTTCCTCAACATCAAAGAAGGCAGCGGAAATGTCGACCTCACCGTGAACTGCAACATCCTGAAAAACGACTTCAGCAATGGCACGGCAGAAGTGACCCTCAGAGGCAAAGTTGGCTATGCCGAGCATTACCTGAGAAGCTATGGCCTCGTCCACGCCGAACATTTGAATTCCAACATCGCCAGCGTGTCGTCCGAATCGACCAACAACATTTTTGTTTGGGCCAGAACTATGCTCACTGCGCGTATCTATAGCATTGGAAATGTGTACTATAAAGGCAACCCTTGGCTCGCAACTGATGGCGACGGCGAAGGGCAAGTCATAAAATTGGAATAAAGCCGAAAATAATCCTCAAAAACCGTGATTTTGGTACGAATTTTGCATATTTTTGCGGCGAAAAATAATTTCAAGAACAAATAAAAACACAATAAAATGAAAGCGTTCAGAATCCTTCCGTTCATTGCCTTGATGGCCTTCGCCGCTTGCTCGTCGAACAAGCAAATGGCGAAAGACGACACCTACTATTCGCCCTACGGCAATACGGGCAGTCGCATGGCCGCCGGCAACGGCTCCTACGTGAGCCCAAGCATCAGCAGCAACTCGGAATACGACTACCAAGCCTACTATTCCGACAGCAAGAACTACACCAGCAATGCCGAACCCGTTTACCAAACCACGGAAACGGTGACCGACACCAACGGCGTGGTCTACACCACCACCGAAACCTACTACGATGCCGACTATGCGGCTCGCATCAAGCGTTTCGGCACACAAGCCTCCTCCTCGCGTGACTATTACGACGACTATTACACAGGCGGCAGCGGCGGCAACACCTACGTTTATGTGGGCAGCAGCTACGACCCCTTCTATTGGAGTTTCGCCCCGAGTTTCTACATCGGTTGGGGCTATCGTCCTTACTGGCGCTCCTATTGGGGCTGGGACTATTACTGGGGCTATCCCTATTACGGTTATTGGGGCTGGAATCCCTATTGGGCCTACTACAACCCGTATTGGCACCACCCGTATCATCACCACCATCACCACCACGACTGGCATCATGGCGGAAACTATAATGGCGGCGGCAACAACAGCCTCGGCAACTATGTGGCCAGCGTGCGCCACGGCAACAGCACCGCCGGCTCGATGAGCAACAGTATGAACAACGGTCGCGTCAGGCCCTCAACGGGAGGCAGCATGTCGGGCACAGCCAGCGCTGGTGGCAGCAATGCCAGAGTCAGCGGCAGCAACTCAAGCCGCCCAACGGCAGGCAGTGCTTCGAGCCGCACCGGCAATGCTAACGTCAGCAGACCCACCGTCAGCAACCGCCCGACAGCAGGCACCAGCGGTCGCACGGGCAATGTCACGGCCAGCCGTCCATCAAACAGCAGCACCGCCCGCACGGGCAGCCAAAGCAGTGAACGCCAAAACTACACCTCGCCGAGCAGCAGCCGTCCTTCGCGCTCCAGTTCCGAATATGTGCGCCCGCAAGGTTCGTCCTCCTCGCGCTCATCCTCATCCAGCGCAAGCAGAAGCAACTCAAGCAGTGGCAGCTACAACAGAAGTGGCTCGTCAAGCAATAGGAGCAGTTCGTCAAGCGGCAGTTACAACAGAAGCAGTTCGCCTTCGAGAAGTTCCTCATCGAGTTCAAGCCGCAGTTCGGGAAGCAGTTATAGCGGCGGAAGCCGTAGCTCAAGTTCGGCCGGCAGCCACAGTTCAGGCGGCGGAAGTCGCGGTTCAAGTGGCGGCGGCGGACGCAGTTCGGGCGGCGGAAGAAGATAAATTTCAGCCAAATAGCCGGATTTGACAATAAAAGACTACCTTTGCAGTTCAATTCAAAAGGTAGTCTTTTTCGTTAATATGAAGAGAATCATCACTATAGTTTTTGCTCTTTTCTGCATTTCGGCGACCTTCGCGCAAGGCCCCGACGATGCCTGCCGGTTTTCGCAAATCTATTACCAAGGCACGGCCAAGGCTTTGGGCATGGGCAACGCCCTCGGTGCGGTGGGTGGCGACATGACCGCCGTCAGCATCAATCCGGCCGGTTTGGGGATTTACCGCAGCAATGAGTTTACTGCCTCGCTCAACCTGATGGACAACTTCCATTCCTCCGACTATTACGGCTCAACCCAAAACGCCAACCGTTTCCGCCTTTCGATTCCCAATGTGGGCTTTGTCGGCACCAAAGAGCGGAGCAACTACCGCGCCTTGCGATACACCCAGTTTGGCATCGGACTCACGCGCACCAACGACTTCAACATGCACACCTTGAGCAGAGGCATCAATCCAACAAGTTCGAAGATTGACAATTATCTCGCGCAAATCGACGGACTCAATCCCGATGATTTTCAAAGCCTATTCCCCAACGACATCTATCCCGCATGGCAGACCTATCTCATTGACATTTATGAAGATGAAGAAGGGGAATATTACAGCAGTCCTGTGCCTCAAGGCAACATTTGGCAAGGTCAGGATTGTGATTTTAAGGGGCGTTCCGAGGAATGGACCTTTGCGGGAAGCGCCAACTATTTCGACAAACTCTTTATCGGCATCAGTGCGAACTTGGCCCACATCAAGCGCGAAGGCGTGAAGGTTTTCAGCGAGTCGCATCCCGACGGCGCAGACCCCGGGAGCGGCTTCAACAAGTGGAGTTTCACCGAGAACCTCCGCTCTACTGGCTGGGGCGGCAGTGTCAAGGTCGGGTTCATTTACCATGCTAATTCGTGGTTCCGTTTCGGCGGTGCTTTCCACTCCCCGACCATCTATGCTTTCACCGAATCGTGGCAAACCGAAACAGAATCTGAAATCAACTGGATTACAAGGAAATACAT
>CACXQO010000110.1 GCA_902769815.1 uncultured Bacteroidia bacterium
AGGCGTTGCATCGAGAGGTCGAGGCCGCTCATCAATTTCTTGGTGAAGGACGAAACTTCATTCTTCTTTGCATTCACTGTTACTGTTGTCATATTGTCTGATTTTTTTGAATTTTTCTTCGTTGTAAAACTTGATGGATTTGATGTTTCCTTCGGCGATGACCTCGGAGGGCATGATGCTGTTGTCGATGAACAGGAAGTAGTCGACGACGGGGCAATAAAGGTTGAAAAGGTTCTTGATGCCCGCACGATAGCGCCTGCGGATGATACTGTCGTCCACATGATGGCCGCCGTGCTTCACGCGCTCCGCCACGCGCTTGATGGCCAAGTCGGGGCTTTGCAGCCAGAAATAAATGAGGCTGGCTTTGTAGCCTTCCTCGCGGGCTTTCTTGATGAGTGCGTGATAGGATTTTGCAGCCAAGGTGGTCTCGATGGCAAAGTCGGCTTTGTCAGCGATGAGGGTCTTGATGCGCGACAGCATCAGGCGGCCTGCGGCGACCTTGGCACCGTCGGGGTTGAGCGGGGAGAGACCCTTCGCGATTTCGTCGCAGTTGACGAACTCCTTGCATTGAAGCGTCTCGGGCAAAACCGTCAGTGAGGCGGTCGTTTTTCCTGCTCCGTTGCAGCCTGATATGATATATAAACTCGGCATCAAATAAAAATCTGCTCGTTTTCAATTGGCATTTTTCGTGCCAAAACTGGCGGCAAAGATACAACATTTGTGAACAAGTCAACACTTTTCCACACTTTTCCACGATATTTTTTTGAATGATGGTTGTTAATTGGCTGAAAATCAAGAAAAACTCAATTCAAATATTGTTGTGTCCATTTCGCCAAAAATTCGTACTTTTACCGCCTCAAATGTGAAGTGTCGACGAACTTAAACTGAAGAGATGAAAATTCGGGAACTGATAGGACTTCTTTTTTTGGCCTTGGCGACGGTGGCCTGCCAAAAGCCCGTGGAGTATCCCGTCGAGCCGAAGATTGCCTACGAGGGCTTCACCTACCTGTTCAATGCCGACAGCACCTTCAGCGGCGAAGGCATCATTTCTTTCTCCTATACCGATGGTGACGGCGACCTCGGCCTTGATGAAAGGGACACTTTGCCGCCCTTCGGATTCAACGATGCACATTATTATAATATGGTGGTCGACTACCTGAAGTGGGTCAATGGCGAGTTTGTGAAGACCCCGCTGCTGAGTTGGAATGTGCAGACACAAACCTACGACACGGTGACTTTCAACGCCCGATTCAAACGCCTGCGCGACTCGGAGGAGCCGAAGGCCATCAGCGGCAAGATGGACTACACGCTGACGGTGCAGAATCCGTTCTCGCCCAACGACACGGTGAAGTTTGAAATCCGCATACTCGACCGCGCCTTGCATGAAAGCAATGTGATTCAGACCGAGGCAATCATCACTAATCCAATGTTGAACAAATAAATTCTGACGATATGAAAAAATTATCCTTTTTGTTGACTTTTTTGTTGGTTATGAACTTCGCCCAAGCCCAAACCGCCGGCGAAGGCATTGACGTATCGCACTATGAAATCCACGTTTGGGATTTCGACTTAGCCAACCGTACGCTGCAAGGCGAAACCTTCATCGATTTCACCACGACAGCGAACATAAATGCCGTTGTGTTGGAGTTGAAGAGCCTCACTGTCACCGATGTGGCCTCCGATTTCTACGGTGTGGAAAGTTTCAGTCAAGAAGGCGACTTTTTGACCGTCACTTTCGATGAACCTATAGCGGCAGGCGAGAGTGTCACCCTCGACGTGCGCTATGGCGGCTCCACCTTCAGCGAGACTTGGGGCGGCGTGGAATGGTGGCGTCCAAATCCTAACAGCGATCCTGATCGTGTCTACAACCTCGGCGTGGGCTTCGAAAGCCAGCCACACAATTTGGGCAAAACTTGGTTCCCCTGTGTAGACAATTTCACCGATAAGGCCACATACGACCTTTTCATTACCGCGACCAACGATAAGAAAGCCATTTGCGGTGGCAACCTTGTGAATACCTTTGACAACGGCGACGGCACCACTACTTGGCATTGGAACACGCCACAGGAGATTGCCACCTACCATATTTCTTTTGCGGTTGGCGATTATGTGGTTTGGGAAGATGTTTACAACGGCATCGAGCGCGACATTCCGATAGAGGTGTATGTCAAGCCCAACCAAATCAACAACGTGCCCGCTTCGATGGTGCATGTCAAGCAGATTGCGGCTTTCTTTGAGGAGAGCATGGGTGCCTATCCGTTCAATCGCATTGGCTATGTGGTCACAAGCAAAGGCTGCATGGAACACACCGACAACATCGCCATCGTGTCCAGCGTTGTGGACGGCACGACCGACAACGAGGAATATATCGCCCACGAACTTTCGCACATGTGGTCGGGCAATTTGGTGACTTGTGCCGAGGCGGGCGACATGTGGCTCAACGAGGGCTTTGCGCAGTTTTGGGGCGTGTTCTACGAGGTGGGCGTTTACGGCGAGAAGCATTTCCAAAACACCATGTCGGCCAAGGTGAACAGCGTCAACAATTGGTGCAATAGTTCAAGCAACTGGATACCGCTCAACAACATGCCTTTGGATTTGACCTACAACACCATTCTGGTTTACGAGCGCGGCGCGGTCATTGTCAACACGATGATGAACTACATGGGACGCGAAAACTTCCTCGCTGCCATGCGCCAATACTTCCAGCAATATGCCTACCAGACAGCGACTTCCGAACTCCTTTGCAATGCACTTACTGATTATTCGGGCATTGACATGCACGGGTTCTTCGACACTTATGTCTACAGTTCGGGGATGCCGCATCCTTACGCGACCATTGCCGAGGTGACGCCCGTGGGTGGCCAGTATGCGGTGACGCTCGATTTGCGTTACCAGCACATCGGCGACGACCACATCGGACAGCACAATAGGTATGAGGTGACTTTCATCGGCCCCGAGTTCCAATTGGCCACTGAAATGGTGGAGTGGGATGGCTTGCAAGCAACGGCCACCGTCACCTTCGACTTTGAGCCTGTTGGCATAATCAATGATTTCAACAACAACTGGTTGGACGGCAGAACACAGTCGAACATGATGCTTAAATCGACTTCGCAACAGAATTTCGGCAATTTCAGGATGGAGGCCACTTCGCTCACCGATTCGGTGTTGATTGCCATCGAAAACCATTTGGTTGGGCCTTATGACGACCCTCAGATTCCGAACCTGAACATGTCGACCAAGCATTTTTGGACCGTCAACCGCTATGATTTCGGCGATGCCGAAGTGACGGGCATGATTGATTTCACCAACACTTCTGAAAACGACATCATCCATTCGGAGAACGACTCGGCCACGCTGATGTATCGCCGCAACGCTTCGGAGGCTTGGCACGAAATTGCCTACACCCTTTATCCGGGCAGCACTTGGAAGCACGGACGCTTCGTTTTCGATAATCTCCAATCGGGCGAATATGCCATCGCCGTGTGGGACAAGGCCGCCCTTGGCACGGAGGAACATCACGCACCTGAAAGTCGTATGCAGGTGTTTCCCAATCCCACCGAAAGTCAGGTCAGCGTGTCGTGGAACGGCGTTACAGATGGCCAAATCCGCATCATCGGTGCCGACGGGAAGGAACTGAAAAGAATCGGTTTCATCCATGCCGACAGCGTCAATATTTCGACCTCTGATTTGCCTAAAGGCTGTTGCACGGTGCTTCGTTTGGGCAAGGATGGTAGCGTTTTGTCAACCGAAAAATTAATCATAAAATGAATAACATTATGAAAAACAGCAAATTATTGGCTCTGATTTGTGCGTTAAGTTTGCTCTTCGTTTCGTGTGAGAAAGTCCAAAAAAACGAATGGGCCAACTTCTATGGTTACACCAACGAGGACATCATCGGGACTTATTCCTTTTCCAATATTTCGGATGCCTTTGATGGTGTTGAAGGCACAGGCCGCCATGCCTGCCCCGATGCTGAAATCAGCATTTCTGCGGTGCCGGAGAGTTCATTAATCGATTTTGCGGTGAATTGCCCAAGTGCCAATTTCTCGAAGCAGATTGTGGCTGCGGCTACCCCAAACGAGGGCGACTTCATGATTCAAATGTCGACGGGCATCAATTATAACAACAAGGCCTACGAGGTGGAAGCACGTGTGCTTAAGAACGACAAGCAGGAGATTCGCCTGAGCGGTTTCATCGCCGAAACCACCTACGAGTATCAAGAGAGTGAAAACGTAGGTCACTATGTCAAGATTGATGGCGTGTATTATTATTTCGATGTCATTAAAAACTAAATACTTACAACTATGAAAAAAGGATTGTTTACTTTGGCCGTCCTTGTGATGGCGTTTGGAAATGTGGGCTTTGCGCAACGCAATGCCAACCTGAAATCGAATGTGACCCAAAATGTTTTCAAGCACTATGGTGTGCGCGACGAAACCACGGTGGTGCCTCAAACCGCCGCTTGGCATACCGTTGACGGTGAGAAGTATCGCACCACTTACACTTACGATGAGTATGACTATTACCTTATCAATGAGTTTACCGAAATGGACGAAGGCGATGGCTGGAATGACTTTTACGTAATTAATTACGAATACGATTTTGCAGGTAACGTGCTTGAGATTCAGGCTGAGGAGTATCTGTATGGAGATGTTTGGGTTCCCGATGCCAGAGCCTCTTTTTCATACGAAGGTGGCGAACTGAGCGAGGTCATTTACCAAGAGTGGGAAAATGGCAATTGGGTGAACGATACGAAGGAAGTCTACAACTACAACGGCAATGTGACCACCGTCCTCTATTGGGACTGGAACGGCAACAATTGGTCGTCGGACGAGCTTTGGACTTACACCAGAAACGGCAACACCTTGGAAGTGCTTATCCAATATATGCAAGGTGGCGCTTGGCAAAATGACGAAAAAGAAACCTACACCCTCGATTTCGATGAGCATGTCACCGAGATTCTTTATGAATTATGGCAAAACAACGCTTGGGTGAATTTCGAAAAAGTCATCTATAACTATAACGATGATGGTTGCTTTGACTCCAAACTTCTTCAGGGATGGATGGTCAATAGCTCGGTTTGGGAGGATGACATCATTTGCAGGTTCAGTTATGTTGACGGCAATGCCGTTCATGGCGAAGCAGTGAAAGTAGAAGGTGGGATTGTGTGTGATGAGGAATTGGAAATGGCATACGGCTACAATGCTGCGACCAAGACGTTCTATGGCACTGAAATCGATATGACTTATGTTGACCTTACTGGTGTAAACGAGAACGCCCAAGCCAATTTAAAGGTCTATCCCATGCCTGCCGTGAACGAAATCCAGATTCAGGCCGAAGGCTTCCAAAAGGCTGAAATCTATAGTGTTACGGGACAGATGATGATGGAGAGCCTGAGCGAAACTGTGAATGTCAGCCAGTTGGCTTCGGGTGTTTACCTGCTGAAGGTTTACGACCAATCGGGCAGAACCGAGGCACAGAGAATTGTCGTGAAGTGATTTTGATAACAAGAATTGCCATGAATTAGGCACGAATTTTTCATGAATTAAATTTCTGATAATTCGTGAGTTATTTCTGGTAATTCATGTAAAAAAAAGCAAAGGTCGGATGGCAAATCCGACCTTTTTTTCATTTCTTTAAGGTAATTCGGAACGTCGTCCCTTCGCCGACCACCGACGACTTCACGAAAATCTTGCCCTTGTGATAGTCCTCAATGATGCGCTTGGCCAACGAAAGCCCGAGGCCCCAGCCGCGTTTCTTGCTCGTGAAGCCAGGGTTGAACACCTGCTTGATTTGCGACTTCGGGATGCCTTTGCCGGTGTCGCTCAGGTCCAAATGGATGTGGTCGCCGTCGTCGATGAGGTCGAGGGTGATTTTGCCTCGGTCGCCCATCGCGTCAATGGCGTTTTTGGTCAGGTTTTCCAAGACCCAGCGGAACAGCGAGGGAATCAACGGCATAACCAATTCACCTTCAGGCAAGTTGATTTCAAACTCAAACTTCTTGGAGAACCGCTTTTGCAGGTAGTCCATCGTGTCGCGGATGAGATAATTGATGTCAGTAGGCTCTGGCACGGGCACGGAACCGATTTTCGAGAAGCGGTCGGCCACGATTTGCAGCCGCTCGATGTCTTTTTCCATCTCGTGCGTGCCCACAAAAGGCTCCTCTTGCATTTTCAGCAACTCAATCCAGCCCATCAGCGAGGAGAGCGGCGTGCCCAATTGGTGCGCGGTTTCCTTGGCCATGCCTGCCCATACTTGGTTTTGTTCCGAGCGGCGTGCGTAGCTGAAAAGGAGGTAGGCCACAATAAGGAAAAGTGCAAACACAACCAATTGAATCATAGGATAATAGCGCATCTGTTCCACCAAATCTGAAGTGCGGTAGAAGACGGTGGCCTTGCCCGTGTTCATAAACTCGATTTGCAGCGGGCCGTTCTCGTCGCGCATGAATTCTAATTGTTGGGACACATAATTGCGGTCTTTCATCAACAGCGAGTCTAAGTTGCCGAAACTCAGGATTTGGCTTTGGTCTTCGTTGGTGATGATGACGGGCGCACCCACCGAATTAAGGGTGATTTCCTCCATGAAATGGTCAATCATGCCCTCCAAAACCGCCTTCAACTCCGTGTAAATCAGTGATTCGTTGTAATGCAAGTATTGCACCGAGCCATAGCCGGGGTCGATTTTGATGGGCGGGAACTTGGAGTAATAATGCTTCATTTCGCCGTCGAAGGTCTTCTTGCCTTCTTGCGACGGCGGCAGGTTGCTCGAAAAGATGATGTTGTCTTTCGTGTCGGTGATGACCAACGGGATGCTGATGTTGTTTTGGATGATTTCGAGGTAGATGGCGGTGTTCTCGTTGGTCGAAATGTCGATGACGCGACGGTAGGCATTGGCCAAAAGGTCGACGCGCAGCTGTTCTTGTTCGCTCACTTTGTTGAAAAACTCCTCCGTCGATTTCATCATTATGGCCTGTTGCTCCATAGCGGCAGCCCACATTTTCACCTGTCGGGTTTCTTGCTCGGCGATGGACTTCACAAGGCGGTTGGTGTACCAAAGCGAGGCCGCAATGATGAGCAGGGCGATGATGGCCAAAGCCCATTTCCAGTGCTTTTTGTTCGTGTAGAGGTTCGTTTTCATTAAATCTTCTTCCTCATTCTGCCCACTGGAATCCCCAACTGCTCACGGTATTTCGCCACAGTGCGCCGTGCGATGGGGTAGCCCTTATCCTTCAGCACGAACATCAGTTGCTCATCGGTCATGGGGTTGGCCTTGTCCTCGCTGTCGACGCTGTCCTTCAGGATTTTCTTGATTTCGCGGGTCGAAACCTCTTCGCCTTCCTCGTTGGTAATGCCTTCGCTGAAGAAGAATTTCAGCAGGTGGGTGCCGTATGGAGTTTGCACATATTTGCTGTTGGCCACGCGCGAAATGGTGGAAATGTCCAATCCAACCTTATCGGCTACACTACTATGGCTTTCATCGTGACATACAGCGTGTTTTGCCGCTGGTTGATGGCATCGATGAACCATTTGGCGGAGTCTATTTTCTGCTTCACGAACTGCACTGCCTCTTGCATTTGGCGCGTGTCCTTGCTCTTGGAGAAGTCCTCTAACATCTTGATATAACTCTTGCTGACGTGCAGTTCGGGTGTGTTGCGACCGTCCAACGAGAGTTCCACCTTACCGTCCCTGACGAAAACGAAGAAATCGGGGGTGATGTAGTGGATGTTTTTCGTGCCAGAGGTGGAAGCGTCGGCGGGCTTTGGGTTGAGTTTCAGGATTTCGTCTAAGGCGGGCTTCAGTTCGCGGTTGCTGACCTCCATCTTCTTGGCAATCTTGTCGTAATGCTTGCGCGTGAATTCCTCAAAAAAGTCCTTGATGATGGCGATGGAGAGGCTGTAGTCCTTGAAAGGGTTGTCCTCCTGATGGCGCTTGAGTTGGAT
>CACXQO010000111.1 GCA_902769815.1 uncultured Bacteroidia bacterium
CTTCGGTCTTGGCGAGGCTGATGGTGACATCATTCGTGTTGGCATCGCCGGGGAAGGTGAGGGTGACGGTTTCGCTTACGCCATCACCGCTGTTGGCATAGAGGTAGCCCTTGCCGGCTTCGATGCTGAAATGGCCTGCATACTCAAGTTCCTCATCGCCATCGTAGTTGAGCCATTCCAGTTCTTGGGCCTCGTTGAAAGCGTAGAGGTCATAATTGTTTGAGAGCAGGTTCGTCACCGTCGTGGCATCATCGATGGTTCCCACGGGAGAGGCGAGGAGATACCAGCCGTTGGCCTTTTGTTCGCCTTCGGTCGTCTCGACAGTCCAAGGGGTGATATCCTTGGTGATGCCGGTTGAAGACGTGATGAAGTTCACCATATACGGATTGGCATTGGCTCCGATGGTGGATTGCATCACGAAGGTAGGATGGTTCGATTCGTCAACATCCGTGTACTCTGTTCCGGTCGCATGGTCGTAAACCCTGAAGGTATAGGTTTCGCCTGCTTGGCCTTTAACCGTCAGACGATACACATAGTGGCCGCTGCCGTGATGTTGTGGGGGGAACTTGGTGGCCCTGCAGGTTTCGGTGCCTTGAACAAATACGCCAAGTTCGAAATTGTCGTTTTGCACCTCATCTCCTCCGTTGAATTGGACGGCGGCGACTATCGTCATTTGGATGCCTGGAAAACCAGGTGCCACTTCTGGCGTGTAATGTGCTTGTGCAAACAAGGCTGTGCTTGCAAAACATGCCAATAGGAATACTAATACTTTTTTCATTTTTGTTGGGTTTTTAATTTATTATTTGATGATTATTCTTTTGTTGCTTTTTGTTCTTTCAGTTGGATGGCCTTGGCATTGGGAGCAACCCTTCTGGCTTTTGCAACATTCTTGTCAATGGCCATTGTTGCTTTTTGTTCTTTCAGTTGGATGGCCTTGGCACTGGGAGCAATCTTTCTGGCTTTTGCAGCACCTGCGGCAAAGACTAACGGCTTGACATCGCTGCTGACAGAGTAGTACATGTAGCCTTGATTGGGTACGAATTCCATGACGTCGCCATCCCATCCCCATACGTCGTACTCGGAGGAACCTTCACTGTTCCAAAGCTGGTCGCCTTCCTCGGCATCGAAATTGACGAGGGCATCTTCAATGCTCGTCACTTCAGTGTTGGGGTATCCAATCCAGTTCCAACCGGGGTTGATGTAGATTTTGTGTTCCGTAGGATTGGCAGGAAGGCCTTGCAGTTGGATGGTGCAGTCCGCACTGGTCTGGATGAGGTATGTCTCCTCATTCGTAATTTCCAGTTCATCGCCGTCCCATCCCCAATCAGCATCATACTCTATGGAACCATTATTGCTCCAAATGTACAATCCGTTCTCGCCAAGGCTCTCTTCCAACTGTTCAAGCAGGTCGTCGGCCTCAACATAGAAACTCACCCAGTTCCAACCTTCAGCCAACGCTATCGTCTGGGTAACTAAAGTCTGCTCAGGCGTGATGAAGAGGTATTCACTGCTCCATTCGGTGACACCACCGTCGCAAACATCATTGACGCCCTGCACTTGGACAGCGATAACAGATTCAGGGGCAAGACCCGTCATGTCGTAAGAGTTGCCTGCAACATTTTCAACAGTGGTCCACGTGTCGTTGTGCAATTGTATCTTAATGTTGTCGATTGCAAAGAAGTCGCCCTCAGGATCCGTCGAGCTGTCCTTGGAATAGGACCAAGTGAAGGTGTGGGTGCCAGCGGCAACAATATAAGCCATGTTATACCATTCTTCACCAACAGCACCGTAGGAGAACTGCTGAGTACCGTCTATGCTAAAGATGCACTTGTCCCAAATGTATTGACCAGAACCCTCGCCCCTGAACATGGCATCAAACGTGATAACGCCGTCGGAGGCAAGCGTCGTCGTGAACGAAATGCTGGAGGTTGAGCTAGCCACGCCAGCATTGCCGCTTTGGATGTGGCCGTCAACGATGGTCCATGGATAAGTATCATCGTTGGTCATACTTGCAGGAATCACACCGTCATTAAAGTTAATACTGGTCGCGGTTTCAAATGAACCGTATCTCACATTGTAGGACTCTTGATTACCTGTCCAGTACACGGTAGCAGTGGTGGCCTCGACGTTATTGACACTGTCGATTACAGGAACCATACAAGCATTAAGAGTGGTGAAGTCGGCCATGTTGCTCCATTCGGTCACACCGCCTTCGCAAGCCCTGTTGATGCCTTGCACCTGCCATTCGTATTTGGTGTCGTCGGCAAGACCTGTGATGGAATAAGGACTGGTCACAGCGTTGCGCGTCTGCCAAGCACCTTCCGGGATATCTGCACCGAAGATGCCGAAGTCGTCGATGAAGACGCAGGCATTTTGAGAAGAGGCAGTGGCTTTGAAGGCAACATACTTGACACCATCGGCAAGCGTCTCTTGATACCTCGTATAGGTTGCCAACGGGGCATCAATCGGATCGCCCCATGTGAAGGCTTCTGCGTCGTTGGTGGTGGTAGAATAACCCACTTGGAAGGTATTCGCAACCTGGTAACCGAAATAGTAGAATTCAACGTATGAGCCGCTTTCGTATGCAGGCAGTTCGCAAGAAATGATGGTTTCTTCTGCCGTTGAGTTCCAGCCCATTTGCATGAAGTAGTTTTCCGAACCAGAAATGTTATAAATTGGGTCTGCATAGCCGTAGATCCAATATTCACTCCAAGTCCATCCTTCACTTTGCTCGTCGTTGAAGTCGTTGAAGTAGTAGGGCTCTCTCGATGCAGCCGTTCTGTACTGGAGGTTGTAGCTGTCGTGGAAGCCTTCCCAGCTCAGTGTGGCTGAGGAAACAGTTACATCGTTGGCAGCCAAATTGGTGGGGGCGCCGCAGTTGGAAGGCGTCGTGAAAGTGCCGCCATCAACCCATACGCTCACACCGTCTTCGCCACCGCAAACAGCCTGCACTTGCACGTCGTACTGGGTTTCATCATCAAGGTTTTGGATGGTGTAAGTGGTGGCAGCGTTGACCGGGACTTCAATCCATTCGCCAGCAGCTTCAGAAGAATAGATGCCGAAGTCATCAATGAAGAGGTAGTTGGCATCGTAGGTTACATGATGGATGGCAATGTAGCCTTTCTGTCCCACATAGCTGCTCAAGTCAATAATCACTTCTGACCAGATACCTGTAGCTTCTTGCATTTCACGCAAGGTGATAGTAAAGTCACTGATGCTGTTGCCAGTTGTGGAAAGGAGTACTTCATAACTGTCAGGATATCCGCTATTAGTGAATTCCCAGAATTTCAAAACGCCTTGAAGGTCGAGTTGAGGAGTGATGAGCCAGTTATCGGCATCGTATGCATCGTTGGACCAACTCCATGAGCTGGCCACGTATGAACCACTATGATTAGTTGCTGCAATATATGTTGCGTCAAAAATATCCCATCCTTCAGGATTTGGTGATTCACCTTCGGTGTAAATGGTCCAGTTGTCAAGGCCGTTTTCGAAGTCGTCTTCCCAAATAGTCAAATATTTTATAGATGTCCTGTAGCGCAGGTTGTAGTTTTCAGCACTGCCATTCCAGCTTACAGTGGCGGCAAAAGGCTCGACATTGCTTATGGCCACATTCGTTGGGGCGGGGCAGGCCACGTCGGTGGTGAAGGTGATTTCATCGCTCCACTTTTCAACCTCGCACACGGGGCACACCTGTACTTTGTACTCGGTCTCAGGAATGAGGTTGGTGAGGGTGTAAGGATTGGTGACATTTTCAATAAGATCACCGTTGACCTTGAGGTTCCAAGCGGTGGCTTCGCCATTTTCGGTCCAGCTCAGCACTGCGCTGTGTTTGCCGATTTCAGAAACGGCAAGGTTGGAAGGCACGTGGCAGTTATTCACCTGTTCCACAACCACATCATCCAAGTAGATGTAGGCATCGCCATTACCATAGTTCGAAGTTCCCTTGAAGACGATGACCACCTCTTGGCCAGCATAATCAGCGAGAGAGATGACAAGTTCGGTCCATGTTGACACACCAGTAAGGCCGGTGGCGAGGGCTGTTTCGTGGGTGTCACCACCATCGGTGGAGATATAGACGGAGAAGTCGCCGCCCGTGGGGTTCTTGTACCAGAAACTCAGTTGCATAGGTTGATTTGAGGGCAGGCTGAGGGTGGGGGTCTTCAGGAAATTGGTGTTACCTGATGAATTGAAATACGAATTGAAGAGCAAGCCAGCACCATAGTGTCCGGTAGCATAATAGTTCCACTTGTAGCTCTCATAGATGGTCGTGCCTTCGCTGTTGTCCCAGCAAGTGGGGATGCCAGCAGTGAGGCTGTTGAAGTTCTCAGTCCACGGGAAGGTGGTAATGGCATCGCACTCGGTTCTGAAGTTCAGAACAGGTGACCAAGCCTCGGTGTTACACACAGCCTGCACTTGCACTTGGTAGGGGGTGTTGGAATCCAACACTCCGTCCAAGGTGTAGGGGCTATTCACGTTGTTTAAAGTTATTGTGTCGCCACTGTCATTATTGTAGCGCAGGTTGAAGTCGCTGAGGCCGTAGGTGTTCCAAGTGATGGTGGCCGAGTTGTTGGTCACATCGTTTGCAGCGAGGCCGTCGGGCGTTTGGCAAACTGAGACCGTGGTGAAGCTCACGGGGTTGGTGAACACGCTATAAGTGCCGCCACCGCAGTTGTTTTGCACTCTGACTTGGTATGCTGTTTCGGGAGCGAGGCCAGGGAGCGTATAAGGATTCTCGGTGACTTCCACATATTGCTCTGTGGCAAAGTTATCGTTAGAATAGCCAATCTGCCAAGCATTGCCATCGCTGGTCCAACTGATGTTGGCAGTGTGGGCCGTCACGTCGGAAACGGTCAGACCCGTAGGAGGAAAACAGGAAGGGGCCTCAAGCACACGCAGGGTGTAGTCTTGGAAGCAAGCCCAACTACCGGAATAGCAGGGATTGGCGACAGCCGGATCGGTGCCCAAACCGCTATCAGCGCTACCGATACGCAAACGGAAGTCGCCCACGGTTTGTGTGGCAGGAATGGTGAAGTTGAGCGTTAAAGTGGTGGGATTGGAGTCTGTGCTTTCGCCGTAGCATACGACTTCGTCAGCGTCAAAGCTTAAGCTATTGTCAAGGTCAACCCAAACGTAGGTGTTATAGGTGTAACCAGTCTTAAAAGTAATAGCTATGGTAGCCTCAACGCCAGCTCGCACAGCGCCAACGAGGTCGCTGTAGTCAGCGTATGTTGCCTTAGGTGTTTCGTTGTTGACGACATAGTCGCCTGTTCCGAAGGTTACATTGGAAATGCCATTGCCATCCACATTGGAAGGGGCAGGCGTGCAATAACCAATATGCACGCTGACGGGGCCAGCCCAAGCACTTTGGTCAGTGCCACTACAGTTGGCGCGCACCCAGAAATAATGGTCAGCATCAAGAGCCAGATTGTCTTTCGTGTAGCTGTTGGTGGTCACCGTGGTATAGGTGAGGTCGTCAGGGTTGGCGGTACCATCAGCGGAATAGGCTACATGGAACGAAGAGGCATCGCTAGTCCAAGTAAGGGTAGCGGATTGGCCATTGGGAGTCGCTGCCAAGCCTGCGGGCTTGGGGCAAGCAGGCACAAAGAGTGACACGCCTGAGACGTTGTCGATACGCACATCGGCATTGTATCCGGTGTCCTTGGCATGGAATGCGATGTAGATTTGTTGCCCTACATAA
Source organism: uncultured Bacteroidia bacterium (assembly GCA_902769815.1). GTDB lineage: Bacteria > Bacteroidota > Bacteroidia > Bacteroidales > F082 > Limimorpha. The sequence goes on from CACXQO010000111.1 coordinate 5,699, forward strand.
GCGGACACATCAACGGTCTTGTTCACCCAGTCAGAAACTCCATTGGTACCGAAATTGCCACTTGAACCAGAGGTGTAGGTAGCTAACACAGTGGTAAATGAAGCGATTTCAGGGGTTGTCGTGGAAACCTCGATGGTCAATGTCGTGTTGGCATAGTTGTAAGCATACTGAGAAGCCAAATAGAACGACAGCTCATCGCCAGTAACGGGGACGAGCAGCGGGGTAATCAGATAGTCTTCATATCCGCCACTGACATCTTTTCTAAGTGCAAAAGCGGAAGAACTGCCAGCACCAGTGCCGGTGCTTCGAGTCCATTGTTGGCTTCCCGTAACGTGGATGGTAGTCCAGTCATCGGGTGGGAAAGTTGTACCCTCAAACCCTTCGTTCAGGGTTTGTGCGTTCGCTGCCCATGGCACCAATAGGGCCAAGGCCAGCGCGAGAAGTAGTCTTTTACTTTTCATACGTTTTAGATTTTAATTGTTAGACATTTGTTTGATTGTTTAATTGTTTGGTGTTTAATTAATTACATTTGATTTCTTTTTTTGTTTTGTTGTTTGTGTTTTTCTTTTTTATTCGATTTTATTTAGGTTTAACTTCAGTGCATAGTATTACGACCCCGCAAAAATAATGTTTTTTTTCATTCGCGGAGCGGAAAATTTGAAAAAATTTAAGGGGGGAGGAAAATTATTTTGTGCCAAAATGCCAGCAAACGATTCGTTTATGCCGTTGGGGGCTTGGTGGATGGTTTGGGTGGTAGGTGGTGCCGGCAGGGGTTTACACCGCCTGCCTAAAGGTTGGGTGTCGCCCCTTCGGGGCTGGGGGCGGGGTTATAGTTTTTCGATTTGTTCCTGGGCTAGGCCGGTAACCTGCTTGATGATGTCGGTGCCTGTGTTCATTTTTGCGCCAGCACGTCAACAAACAACTCATTGATGTCGTTGACGGCTTGGTCGATGGCAAAGTAATTCTTGTTGAGGATGAGGGAAACGAAAATGTTGTCCGTTTGGAAATCAAATTTCTTCAATGTTCCGTCGTTGGCTTCCTCAAACCATCTGTTGAACAATCTCTTGCGAGCCATCTCTCGACCGTCTGAAACGTCGCAGGTGTAGCCCAAGATGTAGTTTTCGTTTTTGAAAAAATCCTGCAAAATGCACATGATGGTGTCTCTCACCCGTGCGTCATGAGCTCCGCTACCTTCTTCTTTTTCGAATGAGAATGAATACAACTTGTGTATTGTGGCGGGAAATTCGATGAAATAGGCAGAATATTTCAATCCCTTTTCTGTTTCGAAATAGTAGGAGGAGTCTTCGCCTTTCGAGAAATTATATGGGTGTGGCGAGTTTGATTCCACGGTTCTTTGCTTCTTGCTTGATGTTGCCTCCCTCACGGATACATGCATTCAGGGCCTCCTTGTCGGCCTGCATCTTCTTGAAGAAGGCTGCGATGTCAGTTTTGAATGTTCTTGTTTCCATAGCGGGTGTTTGTTGATTTCGCTGCAAAAATAGTGCTTTTTTGCAAATCTTGCAACAAATAGGCCAAATAAATTTGATTTTTTGGGAAAACCGACAAACGGGCCTCCGCGTTGGAAGCTCGTTTGTGGCATCGGGTTTTCAAGTAGTCTGTTGGTGGATTAATCCACGTTTTTGTGAAGGTAAGTGTTCTCGCCGCTGATGCCGTTTTTGGTGGCGGAATATTGCGACAGTTCCTCGTCGGGGTGGCTGATGTCCACGTTGCGGCGCAGGTAGGCGGGCTGGTT
>CACXQO010000112.1 GCA_902769815.1 uncultured Bacteroidia bacterium
GTAAAGGTATTCGGGATAGGAATACACCTTCAAGCCAAGTTCCTGAGCGCGAACCAATTCTGGGTTGTCGATGCGTGCGTGCATACCGAGAATGACGGCATCGTAACTATCATCAAGTTTTTCGGGAAACCAGCCCCAGCGGGGCGGCAGGATTCCTTCATTGGCCAAGCGCGACTTGCTCGGCTCAAAGATTTCGTCATCCGAACCCGTGACTTCATAACCCTTGCGGTGCAAGGCAATGGCAAGGTTGTGCATGGCACTCCCGCCTATGGCAATAAAATGGACTTTTTTCATAGCATAAAACAAAGAAGGGTAAGCTACTCATATCGCACCGCTACAACCTCCTACCCTTGCTACATTCCTGTCCTGGGGGATTTCAGAGGGAGCTGGTCGTATAAGACTTTCTTGGATTGGCAAGCAAAAAAACGAAAATTTTTATTCGTGTCCGTAACTCGACCCGTCGAAGCAATGCGTGCAGAGGTCGCATTTCTTCAGGCCGATGGCTTTTACCACGCTTTCCAAAGTGTTGAATTTCAACGAATCCACCCCGACATGCTTGCGCAGCATCTCCACGAGGTTGGCGTATTCCTTGCTGGTCGGGTCGCAATACTTTTCGATGTTGCGGCTGTCGTCGCCCTCCATTTCCTTGATGCAGCGGCGCGTGATGAGTTCCATCACATTCTTCGAGGCCGAGAAGTTGAGGAAGGGGCAGCCGTAGAGCAAAGGCGGACAACTGATGCGCACATGCACCTCGCGGGCCCCAAAGTCGTAAAGCATCTTCACATTGTCGCGCAACTGCGTGCCGCGCACGATGGAGTCGTCGCAAAAAGCCACCTTCTTGCCTTCCAAAAGGGCACGGTTGGGGATGAGTTTCATCTTGGCCACATGCTCCCTTTGGCTCTGATTGACAGGCATGAAACTCCTTGACCAAGTAGGAGTGTACTTCACCACGCCACGCAAATACGGTATCTGCCTGACGTTGGAATAGCCCAACGCCATGCCAATGCCCGAATCAGGAATGGCCGACACATAATCGATGTCGATGTCGTCGTTGCGGCCCATCTCGCGACCCTCGTTGTAGCGTGCCTCCTCCACATTGACACCCTCATAGTCGGCAGCGGGATAGCCGTAATAAATCCACAGGAAGGAACAGACCTGCATCTGCGGATTGGGTGCCAGCAACTGTTGCACACCGTCAACGGTCACCTTGACAATTTCTCCCGGCTTCACATTGTAATAGGTCGTATAGTCGAGGTTGATGTAACTATGGCTCTCGGAAGCCACTACAAAGCCTTCCTCGCCCTTGCCGATGACGATGGGCGTGCGTCCGTAGCGGTCGCGGGCTGCAATGATGCCGTCCTCGGTCAGGATAAGCATTGAGCAAGAGCCTTTCACCTTATTATATACGTTGCGGATGCCGTCCACGAAATCCTCGCCTTGCGTGACGAGCAAAGCCATCAACTCTGTCGGATTCGTGTTGCCTTGGCTCAGTTCGGCGAAATGCTGGCGTTGGTCAAGGCAATGTGTGACAAGTTCATCCAAGTTGTTGATTTTGGCCACCGTAGCGATGGCGAACTTTCCCAAATGCGAGTTGACGATGATGGGCTGTGCATCCGTATCGCTGATGACACCGATTCCCAAGTTGCCAGCAAATTTATTCATTCCTACCTCGTCGCTGAACTTGGTACGGAAATAGGTGTTCTCGATGTCGTGAATCGAGCGGTGGAAACGCTCGCCGTCATGGGTCACCATGCCCGCACGTTTGGTGCCGAGATGAGAGTGATAATCAATGCCATAGAACAAATCCTTTGCGCAAGGATTCTTTAAAACGGTTCCGAAGAAGCCTCCCATAGTAGTTTGATTTAGAAGTTTATAAAAACAAAAAACATCTGCGGAAATTGTCCCGTAGATGGACGGCAAAAGTACGGAAAAAAGTAATCGGTGAATAAAGATTTCAAAATTTCTCACATCAAGACTTCCATGCCAACAAAAATTCCAACAATTCAACAATTAAACAACAAACAATTCAACAATTTACTAATTTTGCGCGATTTTTCTGTAAGCCTATGATACTCAAACTTTACCCGACAAATCCCAACCCGCGCTACGTCAAGATGATCCTTGAATGTTTGGCCGACGGCGGGCTTATCATTTTCCCCACCGACACCCTGTACGGCTTGGGCGGCAATATTAATAATGTGCGAACCTTGGAACGCATCTGCCAAATCAAGGGCATTCGCAAGGAGAAGGCGAATTTCTCCTTTATCTTCCACGACCTCAGCATGTTGAGCGACTTCACCAAGCCCATCAACAACGATGTGTTCAAGATGATGAAACGCAACCTGCCCGGCCCGTTCACCTTCATTTTGGAGGCCAACAACAACATTCCGCGCATTTTCCAAAGCAAGAAGAAAACCATCGGCATCCGCATCCCCGACCAGCCCATCATCACCAACATCGTGAGGGAGTTCGGCTCGCCCATCATGACCACTTCCTTGGCCGACGATGAAGACGAAATCAACCCCTACCTCACCGACCCAGAGGAGATTTACGACCGCTACAAGGACTTGGTAGACATCGTGATTGACGGCGGAGCGGGCGAAAACGAGGAGAGTACCGTCGTAGATTGCACTGGAAATGAGATTGTTATCATCCGTCAAGGCAAAGGCTTGCTCGACGAATGAAAAAAAATTGCCAAAAAAACGTCACGGTAACAAAAAAAGCCGTACTTTTGCAGCCGCAAAAAAGGTGGACTTGGTAGCTCAGCAGGTAGAGCACAACACTTTTAATGTTGGGGTCCTGGGTTCGAGCCCCAGCCAGGTCACTTAAACCGATAGCCCTTCTGTTTCCAGAGGGGCTTTTCTTTTGTGGTTACGATACTGTTGAAACGGTTGTAGTCGGCTTCGGAAAGGGTGAGGACATTTGCGTTCCAAGCCCGCTCAACAACGCCTAACGCCTTCGGAAGCATCTGGTAAGTGACATCATCGAAACTGCGGAGTTGCGACGACCACAATTGTGCCTGCACCCCGATAATGTCGCCTATGTAGTCGGAAGGCTTGAGGGAAAATGCCTTACGCTCATCGACATAACCCGCCCATGAAATGCCAATCTCCTCTGGACTGTCGCTATAGGCAAGGTCGAGATAGGTAAAAGCCGCTGGCGATAGCACCACGGGAAAACCCTCAATGCCGTTGGTATTCCAAACATTGAGGAAGTAGAGTGAACGCTTGAGCCGGTCTTCCGTTGCAGGCTTCAAGCCTCGGGCGATGTCCTCCCAACCGGCAAGGCGGATGCCACGCGCTTCGGCAAGTTCGAGCATATTGTTGGTGAAAATCTCCTTCATCTCATGGCGGTCTCGGCCCGACCATGCACCCTCGGGAACCTCGTCGCCGCCGATATGGATAGCACGAAGCGGAACGCCAGCCTCCTTGTGCAGCCGAATGACCTCATCAAAAACGACAGCATAAAACCTGTAAACACTTGGAAGATAGACACTCAGCACATTGTCTGTAAAGTCTTGCGCCGACCAATAATGCGAAGTGTCAGCAGGGTCTTGCAGGCGAAAGCTGCTGTCGCCTGTGCGCCGTTCATAGGCTTGCATGGCCTTAATGGAAGCCCTCGAGTGACCCGGCGTGTCAAACTCGGGAATTACCGCGATGCGGCGTTCCCAAGCATAACGGATAATCCGTTTGTATTCCTCCGTCGTGTAGTAAGTCACATTTCCGATACGGCCATTCGCAGTGGGCTTCAGGGCTTTGGTTTCCTGTAGGTTCCAGTCGGGTAAGGCATGATGAGCCCCATATTCAGTAAGTTCAGGCAAATCTCTGATTTCCAAACACCAAGATTCATCATCGGCAATATGGAAATGCAAAGTGTTGAGTTTCCAAGAAGCCATCAGGTCAATGATTTGAAGCACTTCGTCAACGGTTCTGAAGTCGCGCACCACATCCAGCATGAAGCCCCGATAAGGCAAGTCGGGCCAGTCCTCGATGGTCAAGGGCGGCATAGGTTGAGGTAATTTGGCGAGTGTAGTTTGGGCATAAAATGCGCCATCCTCATCATTGGATTCCACTTTCGGCTGCCCGTCCTCCCCTATCGTGATGCGATACCATCCGGCGGGTATCGCATCCATTGCTTCCGTCGGCATTGGAGCAGTGCCGTATTGCACTCGTTTCACTTGTGGAACAATGTCGGCTGGTTTGACTTCGTAAAGGCAGGCCGACTCATTCTCATGGGCTTCTTTCTCAGGAAGTTCCAAGAAATGGTAATGTGTTTCCAAGGGTATGTCGGGCTTCCCTTTTTGTTGCAGGACAAAGGCTTCGGGTGCCCAAGACCTCCTCGGCAGAGGGCGGCCGTAGTATTTCAGTGTGACGGTTCCGCTCGTCGGGATGTCGATGTACCACGAAGTGCCTTGATAATGGTTCATGGCAGGGCCTTCAACGGAAGTCTTGCCTTCGAAAAGTTCCTGAAACCACACTCGCGAGCCTTCAGGCATGTTGCTGAGTGTCAAAGCATGAAGGGCGCGACCATCCTCTTCCCTGACACCTTCGATCCAATCGGCAGTCGACATTTTTCCACAAGAAACCATAAGGATGAGCAAAGCGTTGATAATTATTGATTTGTACATGGATTAATTTAATAAGTCCCAAATAACCTACACGCAAATTTATCTTGGGTGCAAATGTGTAAGATGTGGTTTGTTATTCGGTTGCAAAAATAATCATTATTGGAGAGCAAAACAATCCATACAAGTATTCTTTTTTTTCATAAACATTTGTTCAAAACATCGCTTTACATACAATTGTCGGTTGTTATTGCAATCGGATGGAAATACTTTTGCAGTTGAAAATCCAAATCCTTAAGCAATGAAAAGATATAAAGACGAGATATTGGAAAAGTTTGCCTTAAATGTAAGACGCAAACGCCATTCGTTAGGAATCAATCAAGAAGAATTGGCTTTCAGGGCAGGTGTTCACCGTACTTATATTGGTATGGTGGAACGCTCAGAGAGGAATGTGTCGCTGGTTTATGCCGATAAGATTGCCAAGGCATTAGATACAACAATAACCGAATTGATAAAATAAGCCATGAACGAAGCAATAGACAGAAACTGGCATCCTGATTTCAGAGCATACACTGAAATGATTGTGAACCACCCCAATTATAAAGGCCTGTTTTATGAGCGAGCCGAAGACGGACGTGTGAAATGGGTTGTCACCGGCAAATCAGAAAAAGGCCAATTAAGGCAGGCTTGGTGGGACGAACAATGCCGAATTTTGAACATTCCTATTGAAAAAGGCTGCTACGCCACTGCTGCCCGAAAATTACATCCTACAAAAGTGAAAGTTTGCCAATGCTGCGGAAAATCTTTGAGTATCCTTTATGAATATCCTAACAAGAACCTCTTGAAAAAGATAAACGCACATTTTGGTTTAACATTAAACCAAACGGATTGCACCATAAAAGACATTATTGGGCAAAACTGCATGAACAAAGCAGACACATTATTTTGGATTGACACGTTTGGCCTTAAGTTGACCAAGAGCGATTTGGATGTTACGATAGCCGCTTTACGCCAAAAGATTATCGACCTCGTTTACAAGGATTTTGTTGATAAATGCCAAAGTCCGTTGTCGCCAGGAGTAATGAGCAATTGTCCAGACCGTTTCGATGGTTTTCATTCAGATGGCTTGTGCTGTAGGGAAAAAACGGACAAGGGACGGCACGCAGACAACATGAAAACCTACACCCAAGACAGGCGAGCATACGAGGAATGGGCTGATGGCGACTTCAATTTGGCGAACCGCTTGATGGGCGAGTTCAAGAAAGGGAGTAAAACTTATGTTTGTCCTAAATGCGGGAAACGGAGGAAGATGACTGCCGACCACATCGGTCCCATTTCTTTAGGCTTTTGCCATAGCACAAACTTTGCGCCATTGTGCCAATCATGCAACAGTTCCAAGAACAACCGTTTCACCAAATCGGATGTTGACAAGTTGATTGCATTGGAAAATAGCGGCAAGACCGTCATCAGTTGGCACTCAAAAGTGATTTGGGACGCACTCAAAACTAAAGTGAAAAACGATGAGGATGCCAAGAAATTAAGCCATGTTATGGTGCAATGCCACCAAAATGTGCTCAAACTGTTTTCCAAAATATATACCACATGCGGCACCGAATATTTGGAAAGGTTTCTGCATCCCGAATTTGCTTTCTACGATTATCGTTTCGATGATTTCAATCCCTTGCACTTGGAACATTTGAACATCATTAAGAAGGAATTGGATAGTACCAATAAACGGAAGAACGCCGAAAGGTACAAACGTGTTGCATTTGAAAGCCTTGATGATTTTGATGACAAGGCAAACCGCAAAATCACATTCGTCATTGAGCAATATGAGCCTACTGTCCAGAAACTTATAGCACTCATCAAATCAAAATCATACACCAAAGCCGATTCGTTGCTGAAAGATCTTATCAGAGTAATGTCGATGAATATCAAGAGAGCGATGTGGAATTAGAATGATGGAGGCAGCAACCATAAAACTCCTCAAAACTTATTTCTTGTAGCATCAACCTGTCATAAGCCGATTTTGCCTCAAATATAAATTCTGTTTCAACCACTCCGCCACCATCGGATAATGCTGGCAGATTGCCAATGGCATCCTTTACAGTTACAAATCGAGGCAATTTAGGGTCGTCATTAGAAAAGAGAGGAGTTGCGCTTTGTATCTGAACATCAGGATTAAGCGAGCCTATGATAAAGACTCGCCTGCGCTTTTGAGGCACTCCATAATCTTCCGCATTGAGTTTGATGGGCTTCCCGACATAATAACCTACTTCGCGAAAAGCGGCAATGATTTCTTTGATGGTGTCGCCGCTTTTCATCGTAAGAATACCCGGGACGTTTTCCATGACGAAAAACTTGGGTTGGAGTTTACATACTACGGACACAAACTCGCGGAAAAGTTGGTTGCGCTTGTCGTTGGGGTCGCGCCAGCCTGCGTATGAGAATCCTTGGCAAGGTGGGCCGCCCACAATAACATCAATTTTCATACCTTCGCAAGCCTCAAATAGGTGTTGCTGCACTTGCGGATGGCTGATGTCGCCCAAAATAAAGTTTTCTTTAGGAGCGTAATGCGAGTGGTTAAACTCGTTGGTCATCATGATGTTGCTGTCAATTTCGTTGGCAGCCACCAATTGGAAACCATTCATAATGAAGCCTTCTGAAAGGCCTCCGCATCCCGCAAATAAGTCCACGAAGTTGTAGGATTGGAGATGTGGTTTGATGAGTGAAGAAACATAACGCGCCAGTAGTGGCGGAACGGCATTGCCAATTTGTTTGAATTGCGATGCTTTAGAGCCTTTGAAAACAAAACCGTCAGGGAAAGACTGCAATCGCGCTGCCTCTCGGTTCGATAGGATGCGGTTTTGAGATGGATGTATGTTGCAACCATTTGGCACCCGATTGAAATAAGTGGCAATGGTGTAACTCGGCTTGTCCCAACGCAAACGCCCGTAATAAGTGGTGCGTCCTCCCGTGGCCCTGATGCTGTCCAACCTTTTGTCATGGAATATGTCAGGCAGGTCTTTCCAGTTTCCCCCTTGGGGGATATATGGAACGAGCTGTGCCTCGTATTCACACAATTTGCAAGCAATATGGTTGTATA
>CACXQO010000113.1 GCA_902769815.1 uncultured Bacteroidia bacterium
GAAGGTTTCGGCTGCCGGTTTGCGCACCATCAACAAGAAGGGCGTTTATGCAGCCATCATGGAATCTGCCGAAAAAGGTAACCTTGAGCGTTGGTAATCACCAATGTGAACGATATCGGAGCTGCTGTGCCTTGCGCAGCGGCTCTTTTTCGTTTGCGCGAAAACCAATTTGCCTATTTGGATAATATTTCCACCCATTTTCAGTTATCCTTTCATGCGTGCCAAACTAATCATACTTCTGATGTGGCTTTCAATTGTGGCGACGGCCCAACAACTGCCGACGGCTACGGTCTACGGCAAGGTGACCGATGAACAAGGGCATCCCATTGAGATGGCCAATGTGGTCGTGCCCGAACTGCTTGTGGGCTATACCACCAATTCGAGAGGCTATTACGAGTTGTCGCTGCTATCGGATTCCACTTGGACCATCCATTTTTCCTATATCGGCTATGAGCCGAAGCAGGCAACGGTGCGCTTGAAGAGGGGCGAGAAAAGGAAATTGGACATGGTGCTACATTCCACTGCCACGGTGCTTCCCGATGCCGTCATCAGCGACCGAGCTGTGGAGGCCTCCAGCCTGACACGCCTCAACGCGAAACAGGCTACTTTGTTGCCCACGATGGGTGGTGGGGTGGAAACACTTATCAAGACATTGCCGGGCGTGGTGTCGAACAACGAAATGAGTTCACAATACCGCGTGCGAGGCGGCAACTTTGATGAGAACCTGATTTATGTGAACGGCATCGAGATTTACCGTCCGTTCCTCGTAGGGTCGGGGCAACAGGAGGGTTTGAGTTTTGTCAACTCACGGTTGGTCAACAATATAGAGTTTTCGGCGGGCGGCTTTGCGGCTGAATATGGCGACAAGATGTCGTCAGTCCTTGATGTGACCTACAAGTCGCCACGCGAAACGGCGGCTTCGCTCGTTTTGAGCCTTTTGGGTGCCGAAGCCCATGTGGAAGGTGCGACGAAAAACGAGAAATTCAGTTACCTCGTGGGCGCACGCTACAAGAACACGTCATTGGCTCTCGGCATGTTGGACACCAAAGGCGACTATCGCCCCAACTTCACCGATGCGCAAGGCTTGTTTAATTTCAAGTTCAGCGAGAAATGGGACCTGTCATTTTTGGGCTATTATTCCAAAAACAGGTACATGCTGATTCCGAAAACCGCCAAAATCAATGTGGGCAACCTCAATTTGCCGATGCAATTGAAGGTCTTTTTCGACGGTCAAGAGGTTGATGACTACACCACTGGCCTTGGAGCATTGACTTTGTCGTACAAACCTCACAACAACTTGAACCTGAAATGGATACTATCGGCTTATTCGGCCTACGAAACCGAGACTTACGACATACAGGAGGCGTATGAGTTTGGGGTGCGCAACACTTCCTTCGGCACTGAGAATTTCGGTGAAGTGATTGAGAGTTTCGATGTTGGAACGCTCACCAAACATGCCCGCAACGGCTTCTATGCGCAGGTCTACAACCTTGACCATAAGGGACTTTACGCCTTCGACCCATGCCTGTTGAAGTGGGGATTGCGTTTCCAGCATCAGGATATTGACGATGTGGTTGACGAATGGCAAATGTTCGACTCGGCGGGCTACACCATGCCTCATCCCCACGATGTGATTGGCGGCTATCCGGAAATTTTGCCGGAAGTGGAGATGGACTTCAACCATAAGGCGCATAATGTGCTTTCCATCAATAATTTGGATGGATTTGTGCAAAATTCATGGACAATTCCCTGCCGCGATAATGGCGCGTTTGTCATCACGGGCGGCCTGCGGGCCAATTATTGGGGCTATAATAATAAGGTGTATGTAAGTCCGAGGGCGGGCATTGCCTACAAACCTGAAGATGAGAAACGTGAGAGAGTATACCGGCTTTCGGGCGGTGTCTACAACCAAACGCCGTTCTACCGCGAAATCCGCAACCGCGACGGCAGCCTCTACAAGGATGCCGAAGTACAACGTTCCTACCAGATTGTGGCGGGTCACGATTTCAAGTTCCATGCTTGGAACCGGCCTTTCATCCTGACTACGGAACTGTATTACAAGTATTTCACACATGTCATTCCTTACGACATCGATAATGTCCGCATCCGCTATTATGCCAACCAGTCGGCGAAGGCTTATGCCACTGGCCTTGATTTAAAGGTGAACGGTGAGTTTGTGAAAGGCATCGATAGCTGGGCGAGTTTGTCCATCATGCGGGCGCGCGAGGACATTCGTGGCGACTATTGCCTGCTCGGTGTCAATGGCGACACGCTTCCATTCTATAACCATAGGGACGCTGATGTGGCCGATACGCTATCCTTGGGCTGGCATTACCGTCCTTCAAATCAGTTGATTAATTTCTCATTGTTTTTCCAAGACTACATCCCTAATTTCCCAACGTGGCGCGTCAATATGACCTTGACTTTTGGCGTGGGTCTGCCCTACAACAGCAACAATTCCGACTTTTACGACTCTCAAGGGCGTTATCCCGCCTATCGCCGCGTCGACATTGGCTTCAGCAAACAACTCATCAGCGAGGCAAGCAGTTTCAGCAAAGGCAATCCACTGCGGTATGTGAAAAACATGTTTATTAGCGTGGATGTTTTCAACCTTTTGGACATTCCCAACACAATTTCCTACACTTGGGTAAAATTTGTTGACAACCGATATTACGGCATCAACAACTACCTGACACCGAGGTATGTGAATGTCAAGTTGGTGATGGAGTTTTGATTCTATTACACGCAAAATCCGCAGAATCTTGAGAATATTGTCCCATGGTTCTGCGGATTCTTCGTGAGAAAAAATAATCAATACATTCCCGTCATCTTAATCCATTCTCTTCCTTGTGCGCAAATCTCCTCGACCTCTGCAACGGTCTTGGGAATCGGTCTGCCGAGGATACGGTTGCCGTCTGCGGTGATGAGCAGGTCGTCTTCGATGCGGATGCCGCCAAAGTCCTTGTAAGTTTCCAACTTATCGTAGTTGATGAAGTCTTTCATCTTGCCTTCGGCTTTCCACATATCGATGAGGGTGGGGATGAAGTAGATACCCGGCTCATCGGTGACGACAAAGCCCGGCTTCAAGGTCTTGCCGCAGCGCAATCCGCTGAATCCCAACTTGGTGGAGCGTGGTGTGATGTCGTCGTAGCCGACGTAAGTCTCTCCGAGGCCTTCCATGTCATGTACGTCCATACCGAGCATGTGGCCGAGGCCGTGAGGCATGAAGAGCCAATGGGCTCCGTTCATCAGGGCTTCTTCGGTGTCGCCTTTCATCAGGCCGACACCTTTCAAGCCTTCAATCAAGGCGCGGCAGGCGAGGGTGTGCATCACCATGTAAGGCATATAGGGGCGCGTTTGTTCGGCCACGGCTTGGTTGGCGGCAAGCACGATTTCATAGATTTCGCGCTGGCGAGTGTTGAACTTGCCACCCACGGGTGTGGTGCGGGTGAAGTCGGAGGCGTAGTAGTTCTCCGTTTCGGCACCGCAGTCGCAAACCATCATGCGGCCTTCCTTTAGCACGTTGTGGTGGCCGTGGTTGTGCAAGGTCTGGCCATCAACACTCAAAATGACGGGGAACGACACGGGGCCGCCGCCCGATAGCGAAAGGCCTTCCACCACGCCGGCAATCTCTTGTTCGATCATGCCGGGCTTGCACATCTTCATGGCAGTGGTGTGCATGTAATAGGCGGTGTTGGCAGCGCGTTCCATCTCCGCAATCTCCAGTTCGCTCTTCACCTCGCGCATGGCAATGACGGCCTTGATGAGTTCGAGGCTGACATACTCCTGCACCTTATTGATATGGCACCCCAACCACTCGGAGCATTGGATTTTCGTGTCGGCGCGATAGGTCGGCAGGATGTGGATCTGGCGGCCTTTGGCGATGGCTTGCTGGATGTATTCGCCGAACTTGTTGAAGTCGCGGCAGTCGGTGATGCCGATGCAGTCGCCTTGTTCTTTCAGTGAGGGCAGGGGGCCGCACCAAATCACGTCGTCGATGGTCACGTCCACGCCGAAGAGGATTTCTTCGCCCGTTTCAAAGTCGATGACCCCGACCAAGTCGGGGTGGTTGAGGCCGAAATAATAGGAGAAGTTGCTGTCCTGACGGTAGATATAGGTGTTGTCAGGGTAGTTGAAGGGTGCTTCGTTGTTGGCCGGGAAGAACGCGATGCCCTTCTGAATCATCTTTTTCAATGTGGCGCGACGGCCACTGTAAACGTCTTTGTTGAACATATTTTGTTGTTTATTTGTTGATTGTTGAATTGTTTGGTCACAAAACCTGCAAAAATAATCAAATTTTCATCGCCGCCTCAATCTCCTCGATTTCCGTCGGCAAGCCATCAAACAAATTAATCGGCTCGCCGTCGGTAATCAAAAGGTCGTTCTCAATGCGGATGCCGATACCTTCATCGCGGATGTAAAGCCCTGGCTCGCAGGTGAGTATCATCCCTGGCTCAAATGGTTTGAATTTGTCGATGCTGTCGTGTACGTCAAGGCCGATGTGGTGCGACATGCCGTGCATCAAATATTTCTTGTAGAGCGGCTTGTCGGGGTTTTGGTTTTTCACGTCCTCGGCGGTGAACAAGCCCAAAGCAATCATCTCTTGTTCCATCAACTTGTAAGTTGTCTCGTTGATTTCGTTGATGGTGCCGCCGGGCTTGTATAGTTTCGTGATTTCCTTCATCACGCGGAGCACGGCGTTGTAGCAATCTTTCTGTCTTTCAGTGAATTTTCCGTTGATGGGAATGGTGCGGCTCAAATCAGAAGAGTAGTTTTTCAACTCGCAGCCGATGTCGAAAAGGATGAGGTCGCCGTCGTTCAAGAGGCTTTGGTTCTTGCAATAATGCAGGCAACAGGCGTTTTTGCCTCCCGCGATGATGGGCGCGTAGGCGTGGCCCGAAGTGTTGTTTTTCTTGAAAATGTACTCGATTTCGGCCTGCACCTCGTATTCGTTCATTCCCGGTTTGACGGTCTCCAAACAACGGCGGAAAGCCTTCGCGGTGACATCGCAGGCCTGCCGAGTGATGGCGATTTCGTCTTCCGATTTGATCATACGCAAAGCGTTGAGAATCGGGGCGGTGCGGCCGTAGCTGTGCATCGGGTAGCGCTCCTTCACCTGCTTGACGAATCGTTTTTGTATGGTTTCAACGGCGCACTCGTATTTCGGGTACTCGTAGCTGTTCATAAAAATCGTGTCGGCATAGCCAGAAAGGGCGATGTCGTTCATAAAACTCCAGAAAGCGTCGCTGCCCTTCACGGTCTTGACGCCCGAAAGCGCGGTGGCTTGCGCGTTGTCGAGCATCTCGCCTTGCCAGGTGGCTTTCACCTCGTCGTAAGGCTCAATGAAAAGGATTTCGCGCAATTCCTCGATGGGATAGTCGGGCGCGATGAGGAGGTAGGCGTTCTCTTCGTTGATGCCCGTAAGGTAAAAGAAATCAGACTGTTGGTGGAATGGATAGAACTCGTCGCCATTACGCGGCATAGGTTCGTTGGCGGTGAATACGGCCACCGACTTGGGCGGCAGTTGTGCCGCCAGATTTGCCCTGTTTCGGATGAAAAGGCGGTTGGGAATTGCTGTGTTCATAAGGCTAATGATTCGTTGATTTGACCTACAAAATTAGAAAAAAACCATGATTGTTTGCTATTATTGAAAAAATGAGTAATTTTGTCCCTTGATATTAACCTAAATCTTTAATCAAATGAAGAAAAACTTACTATTTGTGGGCCTTTTGTTGGCCTTGTCGCTGGGAGTTTCAGCGCAATCAAAAGAGTACAATGGCTTTGCCTTTGGTTTCAAAGTTGGCCCGGGTTTCGACTGGACGGGATCAACGACGGGTGCCGCTGTCAATGAAGGCACTAAGGTCGGAATGAACTTTGGCCTTGCTGCCGAGTTCTATTTCGCTGAAAACTATGCGATTGTTTCAGGTGTCAACATCAACCTGAATCGAGGCCATTACAGTTTTACGGATGGTGTATTGGATAGCCTTGCGCATCTTAAGACCTATAATGTGGATAGAATGTACAAAGGCACAGTGTACGAAATCCCGCTGATGCTGAAGATGGTGACCAACCAATTTGGCGATTTCCCGATGCGCTATTTTGCCCAAGTCGGAGCCGGCTTTGGGTATGCCTCAAAGGTTAAGGTGGCAGACGCTTTCGATGGTGTTGAGAGACCTGACGTCTACGGTGTCACCAACAAGGAGTTTAGCAACCTGCGCCTCGCCTTGAAGGCTGGCATTGGCGCCCAGTATTCGATTGACGAAACGATGCGTCTTTTCCTTGCCGTGAATTTCTCGCATGACTTCGTCAACAACATCAATTCAATCTCACCCAATTACTATAAGTATTACCAAGGAAACAAGCAGATTGGTGAGCGTGAAGTCAAGTTGAACCTTCTTCAGAACCGTGTTGGCATCGAAGTGGGCATCCTTTTCTGAACCTTTGCGACGCAAACAAAAAAACAGGGCAACCAATTGGCTGCCCTGTTTTTTTGTCATTTCATTGAATCATCAGAGCAACTTGAAGCCCACGGTCACCATAAACAGGTTCTGCTTGGTGTTGTCGACGTTGGTGAAATCGAAGGTTTCGCCAAGCGGTGTGTCATTCAAGGCACCGAAAACTTTGCTCAGGCCGAAGTTGTAGTTGACGTCGAGCGTAAATCTCCACACGTCGACACCGAGGCCGGCTTGCAGTCCCCAAGAGATGGTTTTGGTGTTGAACTGGTCGGAATCCGAACTGACATTCCCTTCCTGGGTCATTTGTGATCCGTCGTTTCCAGTGGCGGAAACGGTGTAGTCGATCAAGGTCTGCGACTTGAGGACGAAGTTGGCCGTCGGGCCCACTTGGGCACGCAAGGTGAGCAGGTCGAGGTCAAGAATGTTGACACCAATCAACACAGGCACTTGAAGGTTCATTTGGTTCAGGGTGAGGTTCACGTTGGCACCCGTCGGGATGTTGAAATATTCGTCTTCTCCCGTGACATTCACATCAAATAGGTTGGAAGTCTTGAAGTAAAGCACTTCGGGTTGCACATAGAGACGGCCAATGGTGACGCGGCCAAAGAGGCCAGCGGTGAAATGGTTGGCGAATCCCGCTTTGATGTCGGCTTTTTCGTAGGAGAGTTTGGCGGTTTGGAAACCGACTTTCGGGCCGATGGCGATGTCGAAGCCGCCACCTGCGAATGCTGCACTACCCATCATCAGCAGGGCTGCAATCAGTAAAAATGTCTTTTTCATTTTTGATGTGTTTTAGTGAATGATTTGATGAATTTGCGGCAAAAGTAAGAATCATTTTTCAATTTTTGGGAAATGTCGGCAAAATAAATTACTTTTGTAGGCCAAAATCTTATTGTTATGAAGAGAATTGCATTGAT
>CACXQO010000114.1 GCA_902769815.1 uncultured Bacteroidia bacterium
TTCGCAGAAAGCGTTTTGGAAGAAACTGTATTACAATGGTTTGGGTGAGTTTTTGTATTTGAATTGCATTTCGGTTTCGGAAGATGATTTGATGCAGATTGAATCCATTGGAAACCAATCTTTTGCGAAGGTTGACTTGCCGCTTGAAGAGCGAACTTTGGTTCCCATCGGAGGCGGCAAGGATTCCGTGGTCACGTTGGAATGTTTGCGAGGCGAAATGCCTGTCATTCCGCTGATTGTCAACCCACGTGGCGCAACTTTGAATTGTGTCAAAACGGCGGGCTACGGCAAAAACGAATTTATCGTCATCAACCGCACCCTTGACTCTACCATGCTGAAACTCAATGCGGAAGGCTATCTGAACGGACATACACCATTCTCGGCTTTGTTGGCGTTCATCAGCGATTTGGTGGCTTTCGGAAGCCGTTCAAAATACATCGCCCTGTCGAACGAAAACAGCGCGAATGAATCGACGGTGCTGGGGACGAACATCAACCACCAATACAGCAAATCCATAGAATTTGAGAGCGATTTCAGGAAGTATGTGGCTGAGAATTTGAATGATAAAGTTCAGTATTTCAGTTTCTTGCGTCCGTTGAGCGAATTGCAGATTGCAAAATTGTTCGCCCAATGCGAGGCCTATCATCCCGTGTTCCGCAGTTGCAATGTGGGTAGCAAGACCGATTCTTGGTGCGGCCATTGCCCCAAGTGCCTGTTCACTTGGATTATCCTGTCGCCCTTCATTTCGAGGGAAAAACTGACAGCTATTTTTGGCAAAGACCTGATGGCGGACGAGAGTTTACGGCCTATCTATGAGGAACTTAACGGAACGGCAGAGGTGAAACCTTTCGAGTGTGTCGGCACGGTGGAGGAAGTGCGGGCTTGCATTAACGCGGGCATTTCGACAGGCTCAATGACCGCTGGATTTACTAAGGTACATGAGCTTTCGGTCCCTGAGCTTGTCGAAGGGCCGACAATTGATGTAATTCTCAACCGCTTTAACAACGAGCATTTCCTGCCCGAGAAGTTTGAACAAATCTTAAAATCCCGTCTTCATGTTTGAATTGATTCTCAATCGGTTGCGCGACAAACGCATTTTGATTCTCGGCTTTGGGCGCGAGGGGAAATCTTCGTTCCACTTTGTGCAAAAGTATTTGCCCAATGCCGAAGTCGCGGTGGCGGACAAGAACGAATTGGAAGGCGTGAAACATTTTGGAAACTACTATCTTGAGTCGATGTATGACTACGACATCGTCATCAAGACACCGGGCATTTCCTTGAAGGATTTCGACACGAAAGGGGTGGAGATTACCTCTCAAACTGACTTGTTTCTCAGCCAGTTCCATGCGCAGACCATCGGTATTTCAGGCACCAAGGGCAAAAGTACGACCACGAGCCTGATTTACCATCTTTTGAAATCCTCAGGCCGTGATGCCATCCTGACGGGCAACATCGGGATTCCTTGTTTTGACATTATGGAGGATATCAAGCCTGATTCCATCGTGGTTTATGAGCTTTCGGCGCACCAGTTGGAGTATGTGCATAATAGTCCGCATGTGGGCGTTTTGCTGAATGTTTTTGAGGAACATCTCGACCATTTCGGCACTTTTGAGCGTTACAAGTCGGCGAAACTCAATCTGTTGCGTTTCATGGGCGAGGACGACACCGCCATCATTCACGACACGCTGATTAATGATGCGCTTCGCGTCATTGCGAGCAAAGCGAAGCAATCCAGAGTATTCACACAGTGCGATTTTGACGAAATCGACCGTACTGCATTACCCTTGAAAGGCGAGCATAACTATCTGAATGTCAAGGCGGCACTGTTGGCTTGTGATGCCTACGGTGTTGATCATCGTGAATTGATACCTTATTTATATACCTTCAAACCTTTGGAGCATCGTTTGGAGCTAATCGGCACTTTCGGCGGTGTAACCTTCGTCAACGACAGTATTTCCACCATTCCGCAAGCGGCAATTTCAGCGTGTAAGGCATTGCAAAAGGTTGATTTCCTGTTGCTTGGCGGCTTCGACCGGGGCATTGACTATCAGCCTTTGGTGGACTACCTGAAAGAAAATCCAGTTCCGCACCTTTTGTTCACGGGCAAGGCCGGGGAGCGGATGATGCAGTTATTGGACGGCATTTCGACAGGCTCAATGACCAGTTTGAACTCGGCCCCTGAGCCTGTCGAAGGGCTGACTTCATTCAATTATTCCACTATGGAAGAAGCATTTGCCTATTTAAGAAACCACGCCAAGCAAGGCGATGTCTGCCTGCTTTCGCCAGCCGCGTCAAGTTACGACCAATACAAGAATTTCGAGGAGCGCGGGCAGAAGTTCAAGGCTTTGGCGGAGGCTTTTGGGGAAAAATGAAAAAAGCCGAGTTGACGCTCGGCTTTTTTCTTGAAACAAATTGAAAATCAGTTCAATTTGATGCCAACTTTTTTCTTTCCACCCGAACCTGAGCCGCTGGAATTACCATTTGAGGGCTTTGCGCCAGATGGGTTGGGCGAGGTCATTGTGTAGCCCGCTGCCTCGCACATCTCTTTGACGTGGGCGGCACGCTTTTGGGTGTTGGGGTGGGTGGAGAACAATTGCGCGATTTTGCTTTGCTGGCTGCTTTCTCCGCTGAGGCTAATCAGCACGTTCAGAGCATGATACATGGCGTAAGGGTCGACACCGTTTTGGATGCAGAACTGGAAAGCGGTCTCGTCGGCTTCGGTTTCCTGACGACGCGAATAGGCGTTTTGGGCCAATTGCTGCCCAAGGTCGCCGAGGAAACCTTGAGAGATGGCTCCGGCGGTTTCGCTGAAGGCACCGATTCCGTAGCGGGCGGCCACCATCAAATAGGCAGCACGGTAGGCGTCGCGGACATCTTTATTAATAAGGTGTCCCAACTCGTGGCCAATGACGGCAAAAACTTGGTCGTCGTTCATCGCGTCCATCAGGCCGGTATAGACGCGCACGCTGCCATCGCCGCTGGCAAAAGCGTTCACCTCGTTCGACTGATACACCTTGTAGTTTAAATTCAGGTTGCTGATGTTGTGGAAGCGTGCCATGATGCGGTCAAGGCGTTGGGTATAGTCGTTGCTGGCGGGCAAAATGGTGTTTTGTCCGTCGGTTTCAACCATGTACTGGCTGCACAACTGGGCAATCTGTGCGTCGCTGACGGTAAGGGCCTGCAAAGCGGCGGCTCCGGCATTGGCAGCGGCGTTTTGGTCCACAACTTTGAGTGAGGAGCAACTGGTCGTCATCATTACCACAATAGCTCCGATAAGTGCTAATTTCTTCATATTGAACAAGTTTTATGTTAGATTCCGTTTTGTCACGGCAAATATACGGCTAATCGCCGAAATTTTTTTCAAAAAAATCGATTTTTTTCTTGCAACTACCAAAATTAATGTATCTTTGCAGCATCAAAATAATATCAAAATAATATCATTATGGAAACAAAGGAATTTGAATTCAAAGGTCTCGCGATGAACGGTTTCGTCGCATTGTTTGTTGAACTTGTCATCATCGCTTTGAGCGTATGGGGTATGGTTGCATTTGGTAAAGGTCAAATCGGCACACCGATACTATCGGTTTTGGGCCTGTTATTGGCCTGCATTCTGCCCATCGGTTTCCGAAAGTTGGAGCCTAACGAGGCTATGGTGATGCTGTTTTTCGGCAATTACCGTGGCACCTTCACCAAGACGGGCTTCCACTGGGTGAATTTCCTGATGACCTCCAAGAAAGTCTCGCTCCGTGCCCGCAACCTCAACCCTGATAATATCAAGGTGAACGACAAGACGGGCAATCCGATTATGATTGGTCAAATCCTCGTTTGGCGACTGAAAGACACCTACAAGGCCATGTTTGAAATCGACTCGCAGACGATGGCCAGCGGCGGATCGGGTACGGCTCCCGTGGCGGTGAGCAGCCGCATGAGGGCTTTCGAGAGCTTCATCCAAGTGCAGAGCGATCGATGCCGCATTGCGCGAGGTGGCGGGCATGTATGCCTACGACGAGAATGAGGCCGAAAAAGACGAGCTGACGCTTCGTGCCGGCGGCAAGGAAATCAACGATGTGCTGTTGTCCAAACTGAATGAACGCCTTACCATGTCGGGTTTGGAAGTGCTTGAGGCAAGAATCAATTATTTAGCCTATTCGCCTGAAATTGCGGCGGTGATGTTGCGCCGTCAGCAGGCAGCCGCCATCATCTCTGCCCGTGAGAAGATTGTGGAAGGTGCTGTCTCGATGGTCAAGATGGCTTTGGACAAGCTGAAGGACGAAGGTGTCGTCGAACTCGATGAGGAACGCAAGGCCGCCATGGTGAGCAACCTGATGGTGGTGCTTTGCGCCGACGAGTCGGCACAGCCGGTGGTGAATACGGGTAGCTTATATTAAAAACGGACTGTCGCTTCGCGTCATTGCGAGGAGGCACGACGAAGCAATCCAGAAATGGATATATGTTGTCTGGATTGCTTCGCTTCGCTCGCAATGACGCAAAGCGCAGAAAGAAAAACCATCAAAAATAAGGAACAATGGATACACCGGAATTTGCATTGATTATCATGGGAATACTCTCCATCGCTGTGGGAATTTTCGGCAAGATTCGCCCCAACATCATCTATCGTGATTGGAACGAAAAGAAAACCATCGGAGGCTTTCGGTTGTTCGGCTTTTCTGCCTTTCGTATAGGCGGGAAGGAGATGGCTCCCGAAGACAGGCAAAGGTTTGGCTTTGTGGTGTTTGTCCTTTTCGGCGTTATGCTTATCTTTGCCAGTATCGCATGTAGCATACCGCAGTGGGAGGCATATAAAAGTGCCATTGCCATTTCAATCGTCATGATGATGACCGTTGTAATGCTGTTCTTGTTTTGGAAATTCTTGCTGAGCCATGACGAAAGCTATGGTAGGATTGGCTTTGCTGTTATCATGCTGCTATCTTTTGCATTGATTGCCTTTACCGTGTATTACTGGCATGTGACCCTAAAATAAATCCATTATGACTGGCACAATCCTATTAATTGCTTTTTTGTTGATCATGGTTTCCATTCCTGTTTGGTTCGCCATTAGAGTGAAACGGCATCCAGAGAAAGACCGTGGCATGAGAAGAGTAATGGAAGAACAACGAGGTACTGAATACGAGGCTGGAATGCAGAAATTCCTTATGGTCAATTACATATCTACTGGAATTGCTTGGGTGGTGGCGGCATTGATTGAAATCGTATTCCACTTGGAATCATTTCTTGCCGCATGGATTGCTGGTTTGGGGTTTTGCTTGGTGCTGGTCATTGCCAAATGGCGTTTTACGGGTGAGTTCAGCAAGGCGGGTTTTGTTGCTTTCGCCATCGGGCTTGCGTTGCTGGTGGTTTATTTTATAGTAAAATAGATGAAAAACAAATAGTTATGGTTTGGACAGATTTAATAATAGGCGTAATCTTGATGCTTTCGGGTTGGTTAGTCTATCGTTTCCCGATGATGATTTCGGGCGTGAACACGCTGTTAGGCGGCATTTCTACCCTTGTGTATATTCCGATGGGTGTCCATCTTATTGTGCTTACAATTGTGATTTTGGCCATTGTGGTGGCTTGTGTACTGCTCGGAAGGAAACACGACTTGGGCCTGCAAGGGGAGGAAGGCAAGAAGGAAAGGCGGAAAAACTGGATAGCCATCATTATTACCGTGGTGGTTTTTGCCTTAGTGCTGTTTTTCTTCTTCAAAGGCAGCAAACCCGCAACGGTTGAAGTTTCAGAGGATTACATCACGGCTAAAGGCGGCGGGTATAGTGCTTCGATTGCCTTGAACGACATCGCCGAAGCCAACGTATTGGCTAATTGGCCCAGTTTCCCCATCCGCACCAACGGCATAGCCACCGACGAGGTCGGCATCGGGCATTTCCGCAAGAAAGGGGGCGAAAGTTGCATGTTGTTCGTCTGCACCGACGGAGGTCCCTTGCTCGAAGTGCGCACCGTGGATGGCAAATTGTATTACCTCAACTGCGCTACGGAGGAGGAAACGTTTGAAATGATAGCTAAAGTGAAATCAAACGGGAGGTGAACGATGGCAAAAGAAAAAGACAATACGAACAAGACTTTCCTGCTTCGCGTTGATGCCGAGACGATGGAAGCCGTGGAACGCTGGGCCGCCGACGAGTTCCGCTCCGTCAACGGACAACTGCAATGGATTATCGCTGAAGCATTGAAGAAGAGCGGGAGGAAAAAGAAATAACCAACAAAAGCAAACTATCATGGACAAAGAAACATGGATTATCATTTTGGTTGTATTCCTCTATGTTCTACAGGCCGTCATAGGAGGATTGATAGCCCGCAGGCGCGGCAAGTCGTTCTGGTTCTGGTTTGCCGTGTGTTTCCTAATCATACCACCTTTCGGATGGATTCGTATGTTCATGGGCACCAAAGATGACTTAATGCCCTAATTCGTAAAAATCCGCTGCAAAGCAGTCAAATTCAATTCGTTATAATTCGCCACATTCGTGAAATTCGTAGTTATTATCAATCCGTAAAATCCGTAGTTTATGAAAAACAAAATCTTATTCTTGCTGTTATTCGTCGCCCTTCAATCCCAAGCCCAAATAGAGGGTTATTGGAAAGGCCAAATCGACCTCGGAGGGCAACAATTGGAAATGGCCTTCAATATCAAGGCCGCTGGAAATGGCTTTTCCGCCACGTTGGACGTTCCCGCCCAAGGCACATTCGACGTGCCAGTGGACAAGACCGTTTTCCAAGACAACCACTTGCAACTGACCCTGTCGGCAATGGGCGCCAGTTATTCGGGCACGCTGAAAGGCGAGGTCATCGAAGGCGAGTTCACCCAGCACGGCATGGCCTTCCCCTTGAACCTTGCAAGAGGCGAAAAGGAAGCCCCAAAAGCCCGCCCGCAAGACCCACAGCCGCCGTTCAACTATCGCGCCGAGGAAGTGACATTCACCAACAAAAAGGAAGGCAACACCCTTGCCGGCACCTTGACGATTCCCGAAGGCGACGGTCCGTTTCCCGCTTTGGTTTTGGTTTCGGGCAGCGGACAGCAGAACCGCGACGAGGAACTGATGAACCACCGCCCGTTTTGGGTCATCGCCGACTATCTTTCGCGCCGTGGTGTGGCCGTGTTGCGCTACGACGACCGTGGCATGGGCGGCTCGAAGGGCGAGGTGCTGAACGCCACTTCGCTGGATTTCTCCTACGATGCCGAAGCCGCTTTCGATTATTTACTTAACCGCAAGGAAATCAATGCTTCACTAGTCGGCATTTTGGGTCATAGCGAGGGCGGCATCATCAATTTCATGGTGGCCGAGCGTCGTCCCGAGGTGGCTTTTCTGGTTTCGTTGGCTGGCCCGGCTGTGAACGGTATCGAAGTTCTCAAGGAGCAGCAGGCGGCCATCCTCCGTGTGCAAGGCATGACGGAAGAGATGGTGAAATTCAGCGGCAACGCCAATGCGCAGATGTTCGACATTATCGAAGCCTCAAACGATAGGGAAGAGGCCGACACTTTGTTGCGCCAATTGCTGAAAGGCTGGGGCTACAACGAGGAACTGACCGAGCAGACCGTTGGGCAAATGACCTCGCCGTGGATGTACTATTTCCTGAAATACGACCCCACCGAGGCCATTGTGAAAACCACTTGTCCCGCCTTGCTGCTCAATGGTTCAAAGGATTTGCAAGTGATAGCCTCACAAAATTTGCCTGCTTACGAGAGAATCATCGCCGAGCATGGCAAGACCAACCTCACCTTGCGCGAAATGCCCGACCTGAACCATCTTTTCCAGCATTGTGAGACGGGTTCACCCACTGAATATGTCACCATCGAGGAGACCATTTCGCCGGAGGTGTTGGAGGCTATTGTGGAGTTTGTGAAAGGGATAGGGAAATGAGCGGATAACTATTCCACCATAATCTTCAAAATCTCAACATCGGTTTCCTTCATGCCGAGGCGGCCAAGGCAGCCGATGTGGTCGATGGTTTCTTCCACATCCTTGCCGATGATGCCGTCGCCGCCGAGGAGGTAGTCGCCTTGCTTGCTCATCTCGTAGCCGAGGATGCCCGCCTCAACGGAGAGGGCGATTTTGCCAGCGCAAGAAGGTTTGGCGCCGTCGCAAACAATACCAGCGGCCATGCCCAAGGCGTTTTCAAGGGTGTGCTCGATGATATTGAGCGGTTCTCCCATGAGGTAAGCAATGCCGCATCCGGAGGCGCAACCTGCACTGACGGCGCCGCAATAGGCTGAAAGCCTGCCAATTCCAGTCTTTTGGTGGATGGCTACAAGATTGGAAAGAGCCACGGCACGCAGGGTACGATCCTCGTCGATGCCATATTCCTCAGCGTAAGCCAAAATGGGCAAGCAGACCGTCATGCCTTGGTTGCCGCTGCCCGAGTTGATGATGACAGGCATTTCGCAGCCGCTCATTCTCGCGTCGCTGCCCGCTGCCGCCCATGCTCTTGCCTTGATGCGCACATCGGTGCCAAAACTCATAATGGTGCTGCCGATGTTGGCACCCCAATTGTTCTTCAGGCCTTCCATAGAGATGGCCTTGTTGCAGTCGATTTGAGGCTGGATGATGGGCTTGATGTCTTCAATGTCAACCGTGTTGGCAAAATCGTAAATGTCCTTCATGCAGAGGCAGCTGCGGTCGGTGAGTTGGGTTGCGCCGCTGTCAGCATAGCCTGAGTCGAACAGCACTTGGTCATCTTTTTCCATGCGCACGATGTTAGTGTGGAAGCCTGCAATGCGCACGCTTGCGGAGTGCTTATCATTATATAAGGTGACCGTCACATCCAATTGTGCAATGATATTCAACGGGACGATGGTCATTAGCGTATGGTCAAGAAAATCAGCGATTTCCTTCTTCTGTTCTGGTGTCACTTCGGCAATCACTTCAAGGGCTTTCTTCGGGTTGCCGGCCACAATGCCCGCCGCAACGGAGGCTTTCAGGCCTTTCATGCCCTTTGTGTTGGGCACTATGACGCTTTTCACATTCTTGATGATGTTGCCGCTGGCCTTGATTTCGACGCGCTTGGGCATAGTGCCCAAAATTTCATGCGCTTTGGCAGCGGCGTAAGCCAAGCAAATCGGTTCGGTGCAACCCATTGCGGGCACGAGTTCTTCCTTTAGGATGCTCAAATAAGAGATGTAAAGACAATCGCTTTTTTCCATATCAATTGCAAATTTGCGGCAAAGGTACAAAAAAAACTTTTTTTCCCTTGTTCGGTCAAAATAATTCCCTACCTTTGCGAAAAATTAAGTCGAATTAACCCAATGTTGAATAAAAATTACAAGTATGAATGACAATTTCGAAACCTCTTTGAAGGCATGGAATGAAAATGAAAAAGCTGCCAATGAATTGATTAACATCGTTGGTAGATTATGGTACGACAAGTCAGTGGAACTGATTATGTTGCGTTCCTTGTTGGTCAACCGTGGTTCGGGTAAGATTTTGAACAAGCATCTCCGCGCCGAGGCTGTTTTGGGTAAGCCCGTCCGCGTGCAAGACTCACTACTTATCGCCAAGGCATTGTTGGCCGAAAATCTGGCTCCCGCCCGTATCGACCTCGGTCGCCTCAACTCAGAATGGACGGATGAGAAAGACAAGTACAACAACAATGTGACTGCTTTCGTCCGCGACAAACTCAACTACATCATCGATGCCAATCCGCGCAGCAACAAGGTTCAGGATGTCATCCTCTACGGTTTTGGCCGTATCGGCCGTATCCTTTGCCGCGAAATGACGGAGATGGCTGGCCGTGGCGATGCCCTCCGCGTGCGCGCCATTGTCACCCGCAAGAACTCACCCGAGGACATTCTGAAGCGTATCAACCTGTTCCGCACCGACTCGGTACACCGCTATTTCCATGGTGTTTGCACGCCTATTGAAGGCGAAAACGCCATGATGGTCAACGGACAGAAGATTCTCTTCCTCGAAGCCAAGAACCCCGAGGACCTCGACTACACGCAATATGGCATCAACGATGCGTTGCTCATCGACAACACGGGTGCTTTCCGCGACCGTGAGTCGTTGGCTCGTCACCTCCAAGCCAAGGGCGTGGCCAAGGTGCTACTCACTGCTCCCGGCAAGGGCGACATCCCGAATGTGGTTTACGGCGTCAACCAAGATACGCTCGACCTCGAGAACGAGACCATCTTCTCGGCTGCTTCCTGCACCACCAACGCCATCGTGCCTGGCCTGCAAGTCATGTTGAAGAACTTCGGCATCTCCAAGGGTCACATTGAGACCATCCACAGCTACACCAACGACCAGAACCTGCTGGACAACTACCACAAGAAAGAGCGTCGTGGCCGTTCAGCCCCGTTGAACATGGTCATCACCGAAACTGGTGCCGGCAAGGCCGCTGCCAAGGCCATTCCCGAACTGAAGGGCAAACTGACGAGCAATGCCGTGCGTGTGCCTACGCCTGACGTGTCGTTGGCCGTCCTCGCCCTCGACCTCGAACGCGAAACCACCGTCGAGGAAGTGAACGAGGCCTTCCGTGTTGCTTGCCTTGAGGGCAACCTCATCGAGCAGATTCGTTTCAGCAACAACACTGAGTTCGTCAGCAGCGATGGCATCGGCGACAGTTGCGCCTGCATCTTCGACGCACCGGCCACCAAGGTCAGCGCGGATGGCAAGACGGTCATCCTGTATCTGTGGTACGATAACGAGTTCGGCTACAGCAACCAAGTGGTCCGCCTCGCCCGCCACATCGGCCAGGTGAAGAGCTATAGGTATTATTAATGTGTCTGTAGTTTCGTTACAAATGAAAAAAGTGTCCCTTTCGGGCACTTTTTTCGTTTTTGTTCAAATCGCTTTCTTATAAGCCCTACGCCGCATGAACGGCTCGGTTTTGTAGTCGCCAAACAGCGACTGCACTTTGTAGTTTTCCTCCAACTGCGGATTGAGGATGATTGTGCCGACACCCCGTCGGATGCAGTTCTCATGCAAATATTTGAACATCAGCAGCGGCACGCCACAACCTTGATACTGAGGCGCAACGCCAATGATAAGGGCTTCCAAAGTGTCGTTCTTCTTCAGTGCCTTGAGGATGTGAATGAACCCGAAGGGGAACAGGCGACCATTGGCTTTTTTCACCGCCTTTGAAAGCGAAGGCACGCAAAACAGAAACCCGACAGGCTTGTCTTCCTTGTCGACGGCGACGGCCACGAAATCCTTGTCCAAAATGGGGACGTATGTATCCAAATAGTTTGCTATCTGCTTGTCTGTCAGGGGCGAAAAACCCATCAGCGGAGCAAAGGCATCGTTATACATGTGGAAGATTTCCATGCCGTATTGCTTGCTCATCTGTTTCATGCTCTTGGGCTGCACCACATGCACGCCAAAGCGTTCCTCAATGAGATGGGCAAACTTGTAGGTAGGCGGCACTTTTTTGTCCAAAAACAGCAAACTTTGTGTCCAGTCCACATCCTTTGCATAACCCAACTTTTGCAACATCGTGTCGTAATAAGGGTAGTTGTAAAGGCAGGTGAACGGGCTGAGGTTTTCGTAGCCTTCCACCAAAAGACCTTCTTTGTCCATGTCGGTAAAGCCCCATGGCCCGACGATTTCGGTACAGCCGCGTTGCTTGCCCCATGCGATGACCGTATCAAGCAAGGCTTTCAGAACTTCCTCATCCTCAATGAAATCGAGCCATCCGAAGCGCACTTTTTTCACATCCTTGTTGGCCTTGTGGTTGATGATGGCGGCCACGCGCCCGACGATTTCGTTGCCCCGATAGGCCAAGAAACAGTCGGCTTCGCAAAAGTCGTAGGCTCCGTTCTTTTCGGGGTTGAAAGTGTCGTATTCGTCGCCTTCGAGAGCAGGCACCCAGTTTGCGCAGTCTTTGTAAAGACGCAAGGGGAAAGCCACAAACAGTTTCATCTGTTTGCGACTTTCCACCTTTATAATGTTGATTGTCATAAATTAACAGGTTGTATTAGCAGCAATGTAGTCAAGCACTTCGCGCACTGTCAAAAATTTCGGGTTGCCTTCAAACTTGAACCCGAACTTGGTCTCGATGGCAAGGCTGAGTAGCAAAATGGTCAAGGAATCCAAGCCCAAGTCGCGGACGAGCTGCGAGTCTTCATTGACATTGGAGAAATCGAGCGAAGGCTTGATCTGCTTAATAATTTCCTTCAGTTCTTCAAAAACAGTTTCTCTTTGCATGGCGTAAATCATTGGTTGCGTGAAACTTTCATTGCACCCGTGCGTTTGAAGTCCTCCTTGCGCACGGTGATTTTGCTGACTTGATGCGTGCTCGGCAGTTCAGCGTTCATCTTGCCGACGAGGTCTTTGAAGTAGGCTTCAACCTCTTCCCAAGGCGCATTGCCAAACTCATCCATGCGTGGCAGAATCTCAATGGCAATCACCTGACGGCCATCGAGTTCGTCCTCTTTGACAAGGCAGTCGCGGAGTCTGTTGTCCTTATAGAACGGTTCCTCAATGCTTTCAGGGCTGATGTTCTCGCCATTGCTCAGGATGATGAGGTTCTTGATGCGGCCCACGATGTACATGTAGCCTTCATCATCGAAGCGGACAAGGTCGCCGGTCTTCACCCAACCGTCTTCGGTCAGGGTTTCGGCGGTCTTTTCGGGTTCGCCGTAATAGCCGAGGAATACATTGTCGCCACGGAACCACA
>CACXQO010000115.1 GCA_902769815.1 uncultured Bacteroidia bacterium
CCAGAAGTGCAGTGCCGCCTCGCGTGCCTACATCCCCGCTTCGATGTGGAACGACGTGAAGAACCGCGTGGGCGACATGATGAGCACCATCAAGATGGGTGACGTGAAAGACTTCTCGAACTATGTGAACGCCGTCATCGACGAGGCCTCGTTCGACAACTGCAAGGGCTACATCGACCGCGCCAAGGCCAGCGCTGATGCCGAAATCGTGTTCGGCGGCAACTGCGACAAGAGCGTGGGTTACTTCGTTGAGCCTACCGTCATCCTCGCCAAGGTGCCGAACTACGAGAGCATGGTGGAAGAAATCTTCGGACCCATCATCACCATCTACGTCTACGACGACAACAAGTTTGAGGAGATGCTCGACGTTTGCGACCAAAGCTCGCCTTACGCCCTCACTGGCGCCTTCTTCGGCAACTGCATGAAGGCCCAGAGGATTGCCAACGACAAGCTGCGCCACGCGGCAGGCAACTACTACGTGAACGACAAGCCCACGGGAGCCGTGGTCGGAATGCAGCCCTTCGGCGGCGCCCGCGCCAGCGGCACCAACGACAAGGCCGGCGGCCTCTGGAACCTCATCCGCTGGACCAGCCCCCGCGCCATCAAGAACACCTTCGTTCCTGCCGCCGCTTACGGGTATCCGTTCCTCGCACAAGAATAATCCTTCCTTTGTAGAGACGGTGCATGCACCGTCTCTACAATGACGAAACGCCATGTTTGAAACAATCCGTCAATGCTATTTGGCGGATTTTTTTTCTTGACTTTTACGAAAATCTCCCTATCTTTGCCCCCGAAAAATGTTCATTTAATATTCACCATTCAAAATCAACCCTAACCATGGACACAAACTTACCAACAACAGCACAGGCGCCCATGATTGCCTTGATTCAAGCCAAAAACATCATATATAGCAAACACCTGTAATCCAATACAATATGGCAATGATACCCGAAGGCAAAACCATTGACGACATTAAGGCGAGGGAAGCCATCATCCGCGACTTCTACCGCGAGTGGAAAACCAAGAATCCTTCGCAAAGGAAGTACAACATCTCGTTGAAAGATTACATCAATATCCGAATGGTGTCCATCATCGAAACCAGCGAACACGCAGCCAAAAACTACCTTTCGACATTGGCAGTGCTACAACTTGATTCCATTCTCGTAGGAGCAAAGAAAGTGTCTGTCAGGAAGCCCAAACAGGACAACAAAAACCAAAAACCTTTTGAAAGGATCCTGATAATGGAGCATGAACTTGTTGGTATCGGAACGGTGAAGATGACGGTGGGCGTGAGGCGCAGCACACATGAAAAAATCCAGTATTGCATTACGGCAATTGACAGCAAGGAATAAAAAAGGCATCAGATGATGCCTCTTTTTTTGCCCCGGAATGCGTGAGGGTGGCTTACGCTCAAAGAGTGTGATGCTATGCGGGCGGGGACTTCGCGCTACCCATATACATCGGCCGCACACGACTTGTTTCCGAGCGCAAAATTACAACTTTTCCCCCATTCCGCAAGCACTTCGACGAAAAAAACTTGACTTTTACGAAAATCTCCCTATCTTTGCACCCGCAAAATGTTCTTTTATTTCATCACCTTAAAAATCAACCCTAACCATGGACACAAACTTACCAACAACAGCACAGGCGCCCATGATTGCCTTGATTCAAACCAAAAACATCATGAACTACAACAATCTGAAAACCAAAACAAGACGCACCGCCGCGCTGCTCTTGATGCTCGCCCTGCTCGCGCCGCTTGCGGCATGGGCGCAAAGCCGCGATTGCAACGGGCCTATCACCATTACCGTTGACGCGCCCTACACCCAAGACTTCGAAAGCCCACAAGGCACCGAATATAATATGTCTGGCCCGCTGCCCGACTGCTGGGAAGGATACTCCAACGGCGGCGTTGTCCCGCATAATACCACCAGATTTTACCACAGTGGCGCACAATCCTTGTCGCTTTGCAAAAGTACATGGTTTGATGACAGTTATGCCATCCTGCCGGAGTTCAGCAATCCCCTCCACCAACTGCAAATCAGTTTCTATGTGAGAACTGTAGAAGGTTCTTATGATATCCCTTTATTGGGCTACATCACCGCCGATGACAACGGCACCTGCAACACTTTTACGCCCATTGCATCGTATGCTTTAGGTTCTTGGCTTCAGTACACCCAGGAACTTCACACTGTGCCGACAACGGCAGCACGTTTAGTATTCAGATGGAGTGGTGACAAAGATGATTGCTGCTGCATTGACGATGTGGTTGTGTCGCTTTCTCCGTTAGATTGCTATCAAGTGGGTGCCTTGGACCTCGGCGAAGTGTCCGCCAATTCCGCTTACCTGAGTTGGGACTTGATTGACGCCGAACAAACCGCTTGGGACGTGCAGGTGGCCACCGACGCGACTTTCACCGAGAACGTGACCAACCTCGTGGCCACCACTCACGAGAACTATTTACTGACAGGCCTCAATGCCGCCTCGTATTACTATGTGCGGGTGAAGCCCCAATGCGACGACGACTTTTGGAGCAACACCATCAGTTTCGGCACCTTGTGCGACGGGCCTGTCACCATAACCGCCGACGCGCCCTACACCGAAGGCTTTGAAAGCCCGTGGGGAAACAATAGTGTATTTGAATCAGGCTGTCTTCCTGTCTGCTGGGAGGGGTACAGCACAATAGGCGTGATACCGCACAATTTTACAGGAGGTTTCCACAGCGGCACGCAATCCTTGTCGCTCGGCAATTCCTCTTGGGGAGATTATTATGCCGTCTTGCCCGAGTTCAGCAATGCCATAGGCGAACTGCAAGTCGGTTTCTGGATGGTAACACAAAATCCTTATGGCGGCACGAGCCAACTCCAATTGGGCTACCTCACCGCCGAGGACGACGGCACTTGCAATACCTTCGCGGAGATAGCCACCTACGACAACCCCGATTCAGGCATGGAGCAACGTATCACTTATTTGACATTTGAAAATGTTCCGGCAACAGCGCAGCGTTTGGCCTTCAAGTGGCACGGGGAAGGCCGTTGGTGCTTCATTGACGATGTGGAAGTGTCGCTTGCCCCCGACTGCTATCCTGTGAACAATTTGAGCGTGGGCGAGGTGACCTACAATTCCGCATCCCTGAGTTGGGACTTGACGGACGACAGCCAAACCGCATGGGATGTGCAAGTGGCCACCGATGCGGACTTCACCGCCATTGTAGCCGAATATGTGGCCGACAGCCACGAAAACTACCTCGTGGAAGGCCTTAGCGGCAACACACAATATTATGTGCGCGTAAGGGCCATTTGCGACGATACCCACCAAAGCGAGTGGAGCAACACCATCAGCATCACCATCCCGTGCGTCCCCTACGAGATAACCTTCGAAACGCCCTACACGCAAAACTTTGATAGCCCCGAGGGCACTGCCACCAATACGCCAGGACCGCTTCCCCCATGCTGGGAGGCTTACAGAACAGATGTCGGCACTGACCCGCACAACTGTACCTTTTGGGGCCACAACAATACACAGTCGTTGGCGTTCTATAACAATGATTTCGCATACGCCATCCTGCCCGAGTTCAGCAATCCCATCAACGAACTGCAAATCAGTTTCTGGATGAGGGCCGACATGGGTGGCGCACTCCTATTGGGCTATCTCACCGCCGAGGACGACGGCACCTGCAACAGTTTCACTCCCATCGTCAATTACGGCGACAACAACGGCAACGTGATTCAGCAAAGCACGGTGTTGGACAATGTGCCCGCCGAGGCCGAGCGCATGGTCTTCCGCTGGTTTGGAAGATCCAACGTCTTTCCCCGCTGCTTCATCGACGATGTTGTAGTGTCCATCAATCCCTGCGCCAAGCCCCACAACATTGCCGCGGGCAACCTCACACAAGAGACCGCCGACATCACTTGGAAAGATTTGCTCGGTAACTATGCGGTGCGCTATAGGACGGCGGCCCATTACGAAGGCGTCTGCATCGACGAGCCTTTCGACACGGACGAAGCGCCCGCCGGCTGGGACTGCTACCAAATCACATCCTACGGGTCGTTTTTGCCCACTCAATTCGGTTGGCAACTCACCACCTACGGATTGGGCGCCTACAATTTCCGATGCCGCCTCTACGACCCCAACACCAACTATTGGCTGATTACGCCCGGTTTCACCGTCGGCGAAAACTACACCCTCAGTTTCGATGTCGCCCTCACCGACCACGACAACAGCAACCCGCCCGCCACGCCATGCAACGACCAAACCATGTTCATTGTGAAGATTACCACCGACAACATGTCGTCGTGGCAAACCCTCCGCGAATGGAACAACTCAGGCTCCGAATATGTCCTCAACGACATTCCCCACACGGGCCAAAACGTGAGCGGCATAAGCCTTGCCGACTACGAGAGCCAG
Source organism: uncultured Bacteroidia bacterium (assembly GCA_902769815.1). Classification (GTDB taxonomy): domain Bacteria; phylum Bacteroidota; class Bacteroidia; order Bacteroidales; family F082; genus Limimorpha. The sequence continues at coordinate 4,408 of CACXQO010000115.1, forward strand.
AATGTCCGCATCGCCTTCCACTGCGTGCGCACCGACAACAATTACGACTGGGTGAATGACCTTCACATCGACAACGTCCTTATCGGCAATCCCGTCGCGGTAGCCGCCGGCGAGTGGACAGACCCCGTTGCCGTGACGGGCAACATGCACCGCCTCACCGGCCTCACGGCAGGCATGAGATACGAAGCGCAGGTGAAGAGCAACCTCGACGAATGCGACAACTGGAGCGATGTCCTCATGTTCAAGACCCTTGATCTGAATGCGGGCAAGTTCTTCCTCTACGAAGGCAACTGGAACGAAGCCGGCAACTGGGTGCCCGCAGGTGTGCCCACGGCGAGCGACAACGTCTTTCTACGCGCCGATGCCACCATTCCCGCAGGCATCGTGGCCTATGCCAACGCCATCAAAGGCACCGACGGGCACACACTCACCCTGAAAGACGGCAGCCAACTCTTCCATTACCAAAACATCAACAACCAGAATATCACGGTGACCTTGGAGAAGGAAATAGCGGGCCACGACGGCAGCAGCAGTGCCGGCTGGCACTTCATCGGCTCACCCGTGGTAGGAGCGAACAGCGTGACGCCCTCGGCAGAGAACGGTTTCCTCGTCAACAACTACGACCTCTACTATTACGACGAGCCTACCCACTACTGGATGAACCACAAGCCCGGCAACTCGAACAGCGGCTTCGGCCTCTCCTACGGCAGGGGCTACCTCTACGCCAACGACGAGGGCACGACGCTCAAAATCAGCGGCAAGGTTAGGATGAGCGAACTTTATGTCCAAAAATACGGTCTGACGCATGAGGCTGAGGTCTTGAACGGGTTCAACCTTGTGGGCAACCCCTTCCTCCATAATGCGAGAATAAACGCCACGGCATACGTTATCGATAATGGTGCGGTGGTGGCCTACACCGAAGGAATCAAGATTATCGCTCCGGGCGAGGGCGTGATGGTGCAGACAACTTTCTCGAACGTCCACTTCCAGAGGGTCAATCCAGATGCCGCAGCCCCTCAGCCCCAACAATTGCAAATCACGGTGAGCCAAGAAGCCGAGCAAAGAGGAGAGGCCTCGTCGACGACCTTATTGGACAACGCCATCATCAATTTCAAGGATGGCGGCACCTTGGAGAAATTCGACTTCGGTCGCACCGATGCGAGGGTCTACATCCCGCAAGGCGGGAAGGACTACGCCATCGTTTGCGCCGACGGCCAAAACGAGATGCCCCTGAACTTCAAGGCAATAAAGAATGGCACTTACACCCTGACTTTCGACGTGGAGAACGTCGAATTCGATTACCTCCACCTGATTGACAACCTGACGGGCGCGGATGTGGATTTGCTGACTCCCCCGGCAGGCGTTCCCCCTTTGCAAAGGGGGCAAGGGGGATTTAACTACACCTTCACCGCCAAGACCACGGATTATGCTTCGCGTTTCCGCTTGGTGTTTACCGCCAACCCCAATTGCGGGGACGCAATTGGCGACAATGCGCCGTTTGCCTACATCAGCAATGGGAACATCGTCATCAACGGCACGGGAACCCTCCAAATCATTGACATTCTCGGCAAAGAAAAAGAATTAGTGAGAAAGGAACTCTCAACGTTCAACTCCCAACTTTCAACTTCCAGCTTTGTCCCGGGCGTGTATGTGTTGCGGCTCATCCAAGGCGAAAACATAAAGACACAGAAAATCGTCATCCAATAAAATTGCAAACGACAAATAATATAATGTCGATTTACATTATTCTGGAAAAAATCCGTCAAAGCGATTTGGCGGATTTTTTTGTGGCATTTTGACGAAAATTTGTACTTTTGTCGCATAAAACAAGTGTTATGTTCAACAAAATTATCTATTTATGAAAAACAATTTTATCAAAGCCATCGTTCTCGTCCTGTTTTGCTGGACGGCGATGGAGGCCAATGCACAATGGAATCCCAAATGGACAATTGGCGTGAAAGGAGGTTTGAATTGGACGAACATCTCTCGTTCCACCATGGGTCGTATCGATGAAACCTATTCTGCACTCATCTGCCCTGATGCTGGATTACAGGCACGCTATCAATTAAATGACTGGCTGGCCATCCGTGCCGATTTGGACATTATGTCACGTTGGCACCGCATGGATCGTAATCTTCATTATTTAGAACCTGTATTCACATGTTACAACAATGATTATCTCATGCTTCCTCTAATGGCCGATTTCTCGTTTGGCGGGCGTCAACTGCGTGGCCATGCCTATTGTGGTGGCTTTGGCGGTTATTGGATAAAAGCCTGGGCGAAAGGCACAACCTATTGGATGACTGATTACTATGTCTATTTTAACGACTTCGATGAAATTCGTGAGTTCAATAGCGAAGACCAACGTCTCATCGCGGGAGCAGTAGGGGGATTGGGACTAAGTTATAGCTTTTTCGATGTTATAGAAAGCGGCGGAGGCCCCGTCATCAACTTGGATGTCCTGTATTACCACGACCTTGTTAGCCATCACAAAGGCTACGCACATCTGAACGACCCACGCTATCTTAACACGCTTTCAATCACCTTCGGCATAGCTGTTATTTTCTAGATTATTAACTATCAAATTATTACAACTATGAAGAAACACATCATCATATTAGCCATCATCGCCTTGGTTTTCAGCGGTTGCCGCAAAGAGGCCGACTATCATCCCTATATCGGCGAATCAGACAAGTTGGCCTACGACAGCTATTCCGGCCAGTTCGAGTATCTTTGGAAATGCATCAGCACAGGCTATGTGTTTTGGGACGTTGACAACACCGACTGGGATGCCGTTTACAGCGAATACATGCCCAAGTTCCGCGCCCTCGATGCAAAACACGAAGCCGGTCAGGATGTGACCTTGGACGAGCTCAAGGAACTCTACAAAGGCGCGATGGGCGGTTTGAGAGACCACCACATG
>CACXQO010000116.1 GCA_902769815.1 uncultured Bacteroidia bacterium
ATTCATACGAAAACCGCAATAATCCCGTTAAACAAGAAATATCAGAATGAATATGAGTCCTATCCAAATATCAATAAAAGATTATAAGGCTGTAAAATCAGCAGAGATTGGTTTAAATGGCATTACACTAATCTCTGGTATAAACGGTTCTGGAAAAAGTAGCATATCCAGACTGCTTTATTATGCTTTCAAATATGCAAATGACTATGAGAGCATAGCGAGTGATTCAGTCATGCCAGAGTTAAGACAAATTGGACGACTTGTCAGCAATTTAACAATGGGATTAAGACGAGGTGTGTCTTCTGTTGAAATGAGGAACTATTATCGACATGCGGAAGATGCCAATTCAATTGAGGTGAAAATTGATGCGTATTGTGCCGCGCTTGAGTTGTTCAAGGAATTCGTTGTGGAAAACGAAAACACTTTGGATTCCAACGATGCGAATGTGCTTAAGCGTATTAGAAGTATTATTGATGACAGCATATTGGAAAAGAGGAAAAACAAGGATGCTTCTTTAAGTGAAATGATAGAAGATGTTATCAAGAAAACGCAAGGAATAAAAGAAAAAGTCCTAGGATTATCGTCAGTTCGAGGGTATGCATTATATAGACAATACTTAACGGAAGTGTTAGAGAGCGATTTGAAAGGAGTGAGGATTGCGGAGTATGGAGTCCCTTTTGTAGGAAAAGAAGTGTCTAATGTTCCTGTACTTAGCTTCATACAACAAGCTGTCTATATTGACACTCCAATGATTGTCGGAATGAATAGGCGTGTGTGGTATCCTATAATGGAGTATTGGAAAGACCTAAATGATCTTTTGGAAATCCCGGTGCAGAAATCATACAGTCATGCGATTAACCAATATATAAAGAATGTTATTCATGGTGGCTCATACTACGATGATTCTTTATCATTTAAAGGAAACATGAAATACAAAAGAGATGACGGTCTTGTAATTGATTTGTTGGATAGTGCTACGGGAATAAAATCATTCTCTTTGTTGCAAACATTGTTAAGGAATGGTGTCCTTTCGGAAAACACTTTGCTTGTTATCGATGAGCCAGAAGCTCATTTGCACCCGCAATGGATTGTGGAATACGCAAGAATCATAATAATGTTGCATAAAAAACTCGGAACGAAATTCTTTATTGCATCTCATAGTACCGACTTCGTTAGCGCTATGAAGTACATCGCAGAAAAAGAAAGAGTCAGTAAATCAGTATCATTCTATTTAGCTGAGGAAGATTTGAATAAACCATTCTCATACAACTACAAATCTATTGGGACAGACATTGAGCCGATATTTGCCTCGTTTAATAAATCACTCGATAAAATAGGAGAATATGGCGGCTGGCAATAATAAAAACTCAGGTGAGAAGTGGCTTTATTCTGCTGATATTACAGAAGGTAGCAATATCAAACAAAGACACCCAAAAACATACCAACAAATTGCAGATATAGTAAAAGAAGAGAAATGCAAAGGCAAAACACCTTTCACCAAAGAAAAAGCAATCTATTTGGAATTAGTTGAGTTTGAACTCGCTAAGGGGAAGCGTGACTTGTGTCCCATTGTCGATTTTACATTCGGCATTGCACGTAATAATTCAAAGAAATACCGACTTGTTGAGGCAAAGTTTGATGTGGATGATTTGAAAAACATTGATGAGAAAAACATTAGGGATAAGGTTAGCCATTCAAGAGATGTGATGAAAGAAGACGGGATTCCCGTAGATAATGGTGCTGTTGTTTTGGTAAATAAGAGCAAGATAGTTGAACAACAAAAGAACTGGTTTTCTCGGCGATTACAACCTTATGGCAATTATCAAATAATGACCATTGACGATTTGTATTTTCATTATTTTGTTTCGTAATACGTTGTTTGTTCCTACAACGGAAATCGCCGCGAGCCACATGGCACGATTACAATGGTGGAAGGTATTTCGTGGCCTTTTGAACGAAAAACCATGAATTGTATTTTGGCGATGTGGTTGATGGTCGGATGGAATTGTCGGAAATCGGGGATTATGCATTACGTTGCATCGAAAAAATCCCGGAAATCAATGATAATATGGCGGTCCCTGAATTTGTGGTGATGCCGAATCATGTTCACATGATTGTTATTGTTGACAATCCAATTGAATGGCCAGATGACATGTGGCTGTCGTGCCAAAGCAGCCGTATTTGTTTTTGCTCAAGTGTAATAATATCCCTATTATTGGCGTTATCTAATGACTAACTAAAGGATTATGCACCTCATAGACACCCACACCCACATCTACGACCACCAGTTCAGCCTCGACCGAAAGGAAACCATTGAAAGGGCATTGGCGGCAGGTGTGAGCATGATGCTTTTGCCCAATGTGGATGCTTCCACCATTGCGCCGATGCTCGAACTGCACGAGCAGTTCCCCGAATGTACCCGCGTGATGATGGGTTTGCAGCCCGAGGAGGTGAAGGAGGATTACAAATCGGTTTTGTCCCGAATGGAAAAGGAACTGGAACGCGGCATTTATGTCGGAGTGGGGGAGGTAGGTCTCGATTTCTATTGGGACTCGACCTTTGAGAAACAGCAACTTGACGCTTTCGAAACCCAATTGGATTGGGCTAAACAACTGAAACTTCCGCTTTCCATCCATTGCCGTAATGCCTTCGACAAGATGGTGAGCATCCTTGAAAAGAAACAAGACGGTGGCCTGCGCGGCATCATGCACTGCTTCACGGGAACGGAGGAAGAGGCAAAAGTCTACCTTGAATTGGGCTTCCATCTCGGTTTGGGCGGCGTGACGACTTACAAGAATTGCGGTGTGAAGGATTATCTGCCCAAATTGCCTCTTGATAGGATTGTTTTGGAAACCGACGCGCCCTATCTCGCGCCCGTGCCGTGTCGAGGTAAGCGCAACGAGCCGGCGTTTCTGGTTCATACGGCACAACGGATTGCTGACATCCTTCAAATGCCTATAGAAAAATTGGCTGCCATGACGACAGCCAATGTTCAATCGCTATTTGGTTTGTAGGGCTGTCACACTGTGGCAGCCGCCGTCAATCATCCGCATTTGGAATAACCACAATTGCGGCAGTGCTTGCAGCCGTCCTCAAAGATGAGTTTCTCGCCGCAGTTGGGGCATTTTTCCTTCTCATCGACCACACCGTCAGGCACATATTTCTTCAGGGCGCGAGCGATGCCGTTTTTCCAAGTGTTGATGCTGTTTTCTTCCACGTTGAGGTTCTGCACCAAGTCGATGACATACTGGATGGGCATGCCGTGGCGCAAAATGCCGGAAATCAGTTTGGCGTAGTTCCAATACTCCTTGTCGAACGAGCGCGAAAGCCCCTGCATCAGCACCTCATAGCTGGCCTTGTCGTTGTAGCGGAAGTCGTAGCGCGTGGTTTCGCCTTTGACTTTCTCCTTGATAATCACGCCTTTCTCGACATAGGGCGGCAAGAAAAAGTCCTCGGCTTTGCCCAAGAAAATCTCGTAAGGCTTGTCGTGCAGTTTCCCGACAAAAGCAATCCATTTTTCATAATTGTTTTGGAAACGCACCACATCACATTCCAATTCCTTCGGGCGGGGCGGGGCAGAGTTTTCGTGAATGTCGTCGGGACGCGCACCCTCTTGATTGTGAGGCTCTTTCTTCTCTTCTTTCTTTTCGTCTTTTGAAACCAACACGCCGTCGCGCGAGCCATCGCGGTAGATGGTCATGCCCTTGCAGCCGCTTTCCCACGCGGTCATGTAGATTTGGCTGACAAGTTCCTCGGTCGTTTCTTTCGGCACATTCACTGTCACGCTAATCGAGTGGTCAACCCATTGTTGCATAGCACCTTGCATTCTCACTTTGTTCACCCAGTCGATGTCGTTGGCGGTGGCTTTATAATAAGGTGACTGCGCGATGACGGCGTTCAATTTTTCGTCGTCGTATTTCAGCACCTCGTCCACATTGTAGCCGTTCACTTCAAGCCAAGTGATGAACTTGTGATGGAATACGTTGTATTCTTCAAACGAGTTGCCCGTTACGTCAGTAAAGGTCACATGCACATCCTTGTCGTTGGCGTTCACCTTGCGGCGACGCTTGTAGGCCACCATAAAGACCGGTTCTATGCCCGATGTGGTTTGCGTGCAGATGCTGACTGTACCCGTAGGCGCAATGGTCAGCATGGCGATATTGCGGCGACCCACGCGGGTCATTTTTTGGTATAGGTCTTCATCCAAGGCACGCAAACGCTTGATGAAAGGATTGTTCTCTTCGCGTTTGGCATCATACATCGGGAATTTGCCGCGTTCCTCAGCCAAGTTGACGGAGGAACGGTAGGCATTGTAAGCTAAAAGTTTCTGAATTTCAGTCGAGAAGGCAATGGCCTCGTCGCTGGCATAACGCTTGCCCAAAGCGGCGAGCATATCGCCCTCGGCGGTGATGCCGATGCCCGTGCGGCGACCCAAGAGGCATTTCTCGCGGATGTTTTTCCACAAATTGACCTCGGTGCGCTTGATTTCGTCGTCCTCGGGGTCGGAGGCGATTTTGGCCAAAATGGTATCGACTTTCTCGATTTCAAGGTCGATGATGTCGTCCATCATACGCTGCGCAAGGGCCACATGCTTCGAAAACAGTTGGTGGTTGAAACGGGCCTCGGGCGTAAACGGGTGGTCAACGTAACTGTAAAGGTTGATGGCGATGAGGCGGCAACTGTCGTAAGCGCAGAGCGGAATCTCGCCGCAGGGATTGGTACTCAGCGTTTTAAATCCCAAGTCGGCATAGCAGTCGGGGATGGATTCGCGGATGATGGTGTCCCAAAACATCACGCCAGGCTCCGCCGACTTCCAAGCATTATGGATGATTTTGTTCCACAAAGCGCGGGCATCCACCTCTTTAGTATATTTAGGATTCGGTGAATCGATGGGATATTGCTGAATGAAAGGCTTGTTTTCTTTCACGCATTGCATGAACTCATCGGTGAGGCGTACTGAAACATTGGCATTGGTGATGCGGCCTTGGGTCATCTTGGCATCAATAAACGCCTCTGAATCAGGGTGCTTGATGCTAATGCTCATCATCAGGGCACCGCGACGACCGTCTTGCGCCACCTCCTTCGTCGAGTTGGAGAAGCGTTCCATGAAGGGCACCACGCCGGTTGAAGTCAAGGCGCAGTTTTTCACTGGACTTCCCGTCGGGCGGATGTGCGACAGGTCGTGACCCACGCCGCCGCGCCGTTTCATCAGTTGCACCTGCTCTTGGTCTGTTTTCATAATGCCGCCGTAGGAGTCGGAGTTGCCTTGGCTGCCGATGACGAAACAGTTTGACAATGAGGAGATTTGGAAGTCATTCCCAATGCCCGCCATAGGGCTGCCCTGCGGCACGATGTAGCGGAAATCCTTCAGCACCTCGAAAATCTCTTCCTCAGTCAACGGATTGGGGTATCTCCTTTCGATGCGGGCTATTTCGCGGGCAATGCTGTGGTGCATGTCGTCAGGGGTCAGTTCGTAGATGTTGCCGTCGCTGTCCTTGAGGGCGTATTTGTTGGCCCACACATCACCTGCCAGCGAATCACCGTGGAAATACTCCTTTGCGGCTGTCTTCACCTCGTCCAAAGGGTAGATATGGTACTCGATTTTCGGTTTTTCTTCCTTCCCAACCACTTGCACTTCCTCCTGATTCTCGAGTTTTTCCGCAGCAAAAGTGGTGTTTTTCCGCGACTCGATAATCTTGTCGTAAGGCCTGGCTTCCGGCTGTGGCGTTGGGGCTTCCACAAGTTCGCTAAACAAGTCTCCCTCAAATCCAATTTGAGTATGGTTTGATTTCATCTTTCTGATATTTAATGTGTTACAAGCAAAGCAATAGCACTTTTTTTCTTGCTCGTTCAGTTTGCGAAATTAAGAAAGAAGCACGAATAAAGCCCCGAAAAACGCAATTTCAGGGCTTGTTTTTTTTCAACAAAGGTTGTTGATAAATCTTTCTGCTTTGATGCTCAAAGGGATAATTGCTGCCTCGCATAAGCATAGGCTCCGATGGCCACTGCCGAGGTGGTGCCGAGTTTGGTGACGCCAACACCAATGCGCTTGGTCGGGTTGTACCACACTTCTTGGTCGCTGAAAGGCACTTTGACCATCTTGCCCGTCTTTTCGGTGAAGCGGATCATGTCTTGGGCATCCATCAGGTTGTAGGCTTCGGTTTCCATACGGCTGAAGGGGCTGCCGTTGAGTCCCTTGAAAGGCTCGTTCATCTTCTTGATGAGTATGGGCATGAAGACAGGCCATGCGCCCGAAAGCCCGCCGCCGATGACAACGATGCCGTCGACGAGCGAAATGGCATTGGCTAACACATCGGCCAAAGCCGTGGCCAATTCCTCCCACGATTTCAGGGCGGCTTCCTTGTTGCCAGGTTGATGACCCATGGCGATTTTGTAGATGTCGTAGGGGTGGGGCGTTTTGTCGAAGTCGATGCCAGCCTCGCGGCCATACACGCGGCGCACGGCGCGGATGCTGATGCTGTCTTCGGCGCTGGTTTGTGGATAAAGCGGGTTGCGGTGGCGGTTGATTTCGCCGCCGGCAGAGTTGTCGCCGTTCACCAACACCTTATTAATAACTATTCCGCCGCCGAAGCCCGTGCCGATGGTCACGCCGAGCAAGTTCTTGTAGCGTTTCGGGTTGCGTTGTTGCTCCAGCAATTTGTTCACCTCGGGCAGCAAGCCGTTGAGGGCTTCGCCGTAGGCAAACAGGTCGCCGTCGTTGTTGATGAAAACGGGGATGTGGAATTCGTTCTCCAACATGGCCTTCAAAGGCACGCCACCGCGAAAATGGGGCAGGTTCTCCAAATCGCCGATGATGCCGTTGGGATAGTCGGCGGGGCCGGGGAAGCAGAAGCTGATGGCCGCGCCCTTTGCGCCACAGCGTGTTTCGCACTCATGGAAACCGGTGATGATTTTTTGCAACACTTCCTCAAGGTTGGGTGCCGCCGAGGGAATGGTGAAAGGTTCGATGATTTCACGCGAGTCTTGTACAGCGGAGAATTTGAAACCCGTGCCGCCTGCGTCGAGGATGAAAATGATAGGTTGTTCGTTCATAAGTTTATGATTTTGTTTCAATTGACTTGTTGTAGAATTTCTCCACCCAAAGTACCCACATGAGGAAGATGATGAGGTAGAAGAACACCTTGAAGACATAATCGTGGGCAAGTTGGAAGGTGTTGATGTCTTGACCCATAAGGTGGATGTGGATGTTGGGCCAAACGACCTGCATGAGCAGCACACCGCAAATGCGAACCACATTGGTCCACTCGATGATGACCAATCC
>CACXQO010000117.1 GCA_902769815.1 uncultured Bacteroidia bacterium
CTTTGAGGCCGTAAAATTAGTGTTTTTTTGTTATTTGATGAAAATTTTGTCACCATACCGACAAAAATATGTAATTTCGCACATTTATTTTTCGACTGAGATGGCCAAGAAAATACAAGATCCGGATTTTTGGTATTCGCTTTTGCTGCCGTATGTCAACTGGCATACGCGCCGCGCCTACCGCAGGTTTGAAGTGCATGGAAAAGAGAACCTCCCCAAGGAAGGAGGCCTGATTTTCGGTGTCAACCACAGCAATACGCTGATGGACGCGCTGGTGTTGCTCTCGTCTGACAACATGCGGAAAGTGTTCATTGCGAGGGGCGACATTTTCAAGAATCCCTTTGTGGCCAAACTGCTGAATTTCTTCAGGATACTGCCCATTTTCAGGATGCGCAACGGTGTGGCGGCAGTGCGCCAAAACGACGACTCGCTCAACAAGGCCGTCGACGTGATCCACGACCATGTCGACCTCTATCTCTTCCCCGAAGGCACCCACCGCACCAAACATTCATTGATGCGCATGGGCAAGGGTTTGTTTCACATCGCCGTCGATGCCAACAAGCAATTCGGCGACCAAAGCCCCGTCTACATCATCCCCACCGCCATCGAATACGGCGACTATTTCCGCTACCGCAGCACGGCCATGATTAATTTCGGGAAGCCCATTAATGTGACCGAGTTTTTCAAGCACACCACCGAGGAAAACGAAGCCGCCAACATCAACCTCCTGAAAGACCAATTGCACGACGAAATCGCCAAACTCTTCACCTATATCCCTGACGATGAGGACTATGACGCGATTTGGGAAATCGTGAAGATGAAAAACGAGAAACGCGCCGGAGGCCTCTATAAGAAGATGCTTCGCAACCGAGATACTGTCAGCAAAGTGTTGAAATTCAGGGAAGAAAAGCCCGAAGAAGCCAAAAACCTCTTTGCGCGTGTGATGGATTTCGCCAAGGAGCGCAAACGCCAAAAAATCTCCGTCATGTCGACGGCGAAGAAATATCCCTTGCTCAATTCGCTGTGGAAATTGGCCGTTCTGTTAGTCGGATTGCCGTATTACTTGGCCTCGGCCATCGTCAACCTGCCCGTATGGCTCACCACATTGATTATCAGAGGAAAACTCATTGACAAAGCCTTCGGCAACACCGTCAGTTTTGGGGTTGAGTTTGTGCTGTTCCCCCTCATTTTCATTGTAGGCACCATCATCCTGTTCTGCAAACTTCCTTGGCTTTGGGCCTTGGGCGGCATGATGCTGCTGTTCTGGTCTTATCGGATTTTCGTGGACTACAACGAGCTTTGCCGCCGTTGGATTTCAGATGTGCGCTGGACTTTCAAGACAAAACTTAGAAAACAATACAAATCACTGAACCTCAATAACTTATTCTAATGTCACAACGCTGGATTATCCCCGACATTCACGGCTGCCCCCGAACACTGAAACTATTGCTCGAAAACACCCTCAAGGTCACGAAGCACGACCAACTTTATTTTTTGGGCGACTACATCGACCGTGGCCCCGATGGAAAGGGTGTCATCGACTACCTTATGCACCTGCAAAATGAAGAATACAATGTGCATTTCATCAAGGGCAACCACGAGGACATGTGCGTGAAGGCTTTCGAGGCCGACCAAAAGAAGAAACTTTTTGGCGGCAAGCATCCCGAGCAAAAGGAATGGGAAGCCGTGGGCGCCAAGAAAACATTGGAAAGTTTCGGCGTGAAGCATCCGCGCGAGATTCCCAAACAGTACATCGATTGGATGAACAACTGCCTGCCTTTCATTGAGTTGGAGGAATACATTCTCGTTCACGCGGGCATGAATTTCAGCATCGACAACCCGTTTGAGGACACCAAGAGCATGATGTGGACGCGCAAATTCAAGGTGGATTTCAGCAAGTCGCACGGCAAGAAAATCATCCACGGGCACATTCCCGTCGACTACAGTTTCATGAATTTGGTCATCGAGCAAAACCAAAACTACGACTTCATCGCCTTGGACAACGGTGTTTACGTGACCGACAAGCCCGGCATGGGCAACCTGACGGCCTTCAATCCCGACACGAAACAGATTGTGGCTCTGTCGAATATGGATTTGTGAGGGTTTACTTCGCTTTATCGGCAGGGTTCACACCACCTGCCTAATGTGCTGCCACCCCTACGGGGTTTCCATGTGCCAATACAAAGTCTCGTAGAGACGGCATATCAGTAAGCAGGCGACATTAGTCCCTGCACAGGCGACGTTAGTCCCTGCACAGACGACATCAGTCCCTGCACAATGCAACACCACTCCCTGCACAAACGACACAAGTGTCGAACAGTCACGGAGTGACGGCGGAAATTAAGCAGGGGTGAAATGCAATGCAACCCCTGCCGAAAAACACCCCCCCCTGCTGAAAAACAAACACAAAACCTACAGTAACGCGGCTGCCGCAAATCGCAAGATTCGACGAAGTCCATTATCAAGAATTTCAATTTATGGAACAATTCGTAGATAATTCAAGGCAATTCGTGTTTACTGTTTTTCACCGCGTGCCCACTATTATAGCGTTCTTGAACTGCTTCACCTTGCCGCTGAAGTTGAAGACCTCGGTCACAACGACATACACGCCGACGGGAATTTTGTTGCCATTGCCGTCGAGGCCGTTCCAAAGGACGCTGCCCTCCTGCCCTACCAATTCGCCCTTGGCCAAATGACGGATTAATTGTCCAGCTACATTGAAAATGTAAATGTTCATCGTGTAGCCAGCCTCGTCGAAGCGGTAATTGATGAAACAGGCATCCTCGAATCCGTCGCCGTCGGGCGAGAAGATTTCGGGGCTGATGGAGATTTCATCTTGCGAAGGCTCAGTGCTTTGCATCATGGAATTGGGCTGGCCGGGCGTACCGAAATGCACCCTTTCTGAAGCGGAATGCCAATTGTCGGTGGCCATTGAGGGTTGGTCGAAACTGACGCGCTCCAAAGCCACGCCTTTGGTCACCTTGAGCAGCGGATAGTGCATCTTTTCGGAGAAATACATGGCATCAACCGTGGTGCCGCTTTTGCTCAAGAGGATGGCCGTGCCGCCCGCGTTGGCGTAACTTGGAAACGAGGCCATCTGCACATAATTGTCTGTCGGACAGTCGTATTGATAGCCAACGATTTCGCTGTTAGTGGAAAGCAAAACGTATGTTTGGGGCAGAAAAAGTCGGCTGTCGGCGGTGATTTCCTTCAAAGTTGTGTCGGCGGGATTGGGGAAACTCTCCCGAATGACACCGAGCATCAAAGTGCTGAGGTCGAAGGTTTTGTCCGTGTTGTTGTAGAGTTCCACATAGTCAACGCCCGGCGCGATGGGGTCGAAAAGGATTTCATTAATCAGGATTTCGCCCTCGGCAATCTCGTTGGGTATGCCGAATTGGATGCGTGTGTCGGCCTCGATGGGGTTGCCAATGCAGTTGGCCACACCATTAATAATTAATGTGTAGACCACACCCTGCCCAAAACCTTGGTCGAAATGGAGTTCAACGTAAGTGCCATCAAGGGGATTTATGTCGGTCAGTTGGGGATGTTCGCCCGTTTCCTCCACAAGGAAATGCTGGGTTTCCAACAAGTCGGCGGGATTCATCTGTTGGTCGAACCAAAGTTGCAGAATGTTGTCGGAAAACATGCTCACGCGCTCCACCTTGGGCTTCGCGTCGTTCTCGCCGTTCACAGAATTAATGCGTCCCGGCGTGCCGCCCGAAGCATCCACGAGGCCGTCCAATTCGACGCGCCCGCGCATGGATTCAGCGGGTCGATTTGCTCCACCGACCAGCCGCCGTCGTCCTTGTCAAGGTCGTGATACCAAGTGCTGCTAAAATTCACCCTCGAAATCAGCAGGCCCGCCTTACTGTAGAGATACATTGCCGAAGCACTATTGCCCACCGAAAAACTACTGAAACCGATGCAGTCGCCGTAAGTTCTCAGTTCCGGCACGGCATCATTGTGGCAAAGAATCACATAACTATGCGGCGCGAGGACGAAACTCCCGAAAGTAAGGTCGTTTGCACCGATTTGTATCTGCCAGTCTTTCAGGTCGATACCAAACTCGGTGGTGTTGTAAAGCTCCACATATTCCCATTCGGGCAGACCCACTACGGGATTGGGGTCGGCCATGATTTCATTAATGACGATGTCGTATTCCGAGGCTTCGTAAATCGAAAAAGTCTTTGAAGTCGGTTCCATCTCATTATTCCACAAATCCTTTATTCCGCTGACTGTCAATGTGTAATTAATGCCGTTGCCGATTTCGCGCTCCAATTCCAACACAACCGAGGCAATATTTTCGCCGAAACTGACCGAAGCGGGATGACCCAAGCCATTATCCACCAAATAATTGGACGGATTGAGTGCTGTTGACTCGTTAAGTGCCTCATTGAAAGAAAGTTGCAAATGCGTCAAGTCGAGGACTTCGCAATTCAAGAGAATGGGCGGCTCATGGTCGATGACGCGCGGGCCGATGTAAACATTATCGAAATAGAACTTCGTGGCGTTGCTCGAAGTGAACTTTGACCAAAAGCCGAAGAAACCACCACGTCCGTAGGTATCATCAAAGCCTTGTGCTTCACTGAGATAGATTCCAGAATTGTCGTAACAAGTCTGAATCATCCAATTCCCCTCACGGTCGCAAATCACCTTGACGGAAACCGCAAAGGCAGCAGCAATGTTGCCTTCATTGCCCCGACAAACGCTCTGCTGACCATCGGCATCCTTGCGGAAAAGTTCGATGGCATCGCTGCTGCCACCCTCGCCGAAACGGAGGAAATAACCTTGCGTAACTTGAGACAAATCAGCGTTGTCGGCACTAAGCCAAACATCGGTGTAATTGTTTCCCGAAGGCGCAAAAGCCTCCCGAATCCAAAACTGCCACTCCATAGTTTCATATTCAGTGAAAGGCAAGGAAAGATAGGCCGAACCCTCGCCATCAGCATTGAGTTGGAGTTGCAAGTTGCTGTTTATGATATACTTGTCTGTCGTTCCCGACCAAGAAGGGTTTTGGGTGAAGTCGCCGTCGGAGAAGTCGTCGGTGACTTGCGCGAAGAGTGAAAAAGGGAGCAGAAGCAGCAATAGTAAGAGGCTCTTTTTCATGGTGTTATTGTTTTTTGAAGGGCTTTTTTATCAGCATGGAATTGTAATAGCGCGGGTCGCCAGTGACTTCCTCGCCAATCCAATCGGGCTTGTCGAAAGGCTCGTTTTCATCGCCCAGTTCGATTTCGGCCATGACGAGGCCTTCATTGTCGCCGTGAAACTCGTCCACCTCCCAGATGTGCTTACCATCGGTGTTTTTGACCAAATAGCGTGTCTTGTCGATGCGTCCCGGCTCAGCCAATTCCAACAGAGCAAGTGCCTCATCCACAGTTATTTCCTTCTCCCATTCGAAGCGCGACATTCCCGACTTGCTCACAGGGCCTTTGATGGTGAGGTAGCCGCTGTTGCCCCTGATGCGCACGCGCACCGAAGGCCCGTGACTCAGATAGCCCTGAATGACATGTGTGGCTTGGAACACCTCCGCCCTAAAGTCGCCACGGACGATGAACTTTCTTTCGATTTCTTGTGACATCATGCAAATATTGTTGGTGCAAAAATAGAGAAACTGGAGAACAAAACCAAAAAACCGCCCTAATTTGTGGTTGTTCGGCAAAATAATCCTGTTTTTTCAATTGTTTGTCATTATTTTTGAGGGAAAGATCAGTAATGTCGCTTTTTATCTATTTTTGCGCTTTGATTGCAAAAGTATTGAAAAATGAAAATCGCAGTGGTGGGAGCCACCGGATTGGTCGGCTCGAAGATGCTTCAAGTGCTTGACGAACAGCAAGTTCGGATAGACGAATTGATTGTGGCCGCCTCGGAACGCTCCGTGGGAAAGGAAATCGTTTTCCAAGGCAAGACCTATAAGGTGGTCAGCGTGGACGAGGCCATTAATCAACGCCCCGACATCGCCATCTTCTCGGCGGGCGGTGCGGCTTCCAAGCAATATGCACCAAGGTTTGCCGAACAAGGTACTTTCGTCATCGACAACAGTTCGGCGTGGCGAATGGAAAAGGATGTGCCGCTAGTTGTCCCCGAAATCAATGCCGACACAATCACCAACGACACCAAAATCATCGCCAACCCCAACTGCTCCACCATCCAAATGGTGATGGCTCTTGCACCGATTCACAAGGCCTTCGGCATCAAACGTTTGGTGATTTCGACCTATCAAAGCGTGAGCGGCAGCGGTTTGAAAGGCATTAATCAATTGAACAATGAAGAAACAAAAAACTCTCAACTCTCAACTCTCAACTCTCAACTCACAAACGCATATCCCCATCAAATCTACCGCAATGTCCTCCCTCACGCCGGCGATTTCTGCGAAAACGACTACACTACAGAGGAAGAAAAACTGGTGAACGAAACCCGAAAAATATTGAGGGACAACAACATCGCCATTACCGCCACAGCGTGCCGCGTACCCGTCACGGGCGGGCATAGCGAGGCCGTGAATGTGGAAACGGAACGGCCTTTCGAGATTGAAGAAGTCCGCAGGCTGTTGGCAGCCATGCCCGGTGTAGTGGTGCAGGACGACCCCGCCAACAACATTTATCCTATGGCCATCACCTCTTTTGACAAGGACGAGGTTTTCGTGGGCCGCATCCGCCGCGATTTTTCGGTGGAAAACGGCCTGAACCTCTGGATTGTCAGCGACAACATCCGCAAAGGGGCCGCCACCAATGCCGTACAGATTGCGCAATACATTATTCGTCAGTATTTTAAGCAATGAAAGTATTTCACAATATCATAGAAGCCCGCAACATCCCCAACGCTGTGGTCACCATCGGCACTTTCGATGGTGTGCATCTTGGGCATCAGGCCATTTTCAATAAGATGAAAAGTTTAGCTCAAAACGTTGGAGGACAGACGGTTGTGGTCACATTTCAGCCTCATCCGCGTCAAGTGCTCAACATTGACAGTTCCAACTTGCGTTTCCTTTGCACGCCCGAGGAAAAACTCAAGAAATTTGAGGAGTTCGCCATCGACAATGTGCTGATTATCAACTTCACCAAGGAGTTTTCGCGCACGCCCTCCGAGGTGTTCATCAAAGACTATATCATCGACCACATCAAGCCCGCCTATATCGTGGTGGGCTATGACCACCATTTCGGTAAAAACCGCATGGGCGACTTCAGTCTGCTCAACGACTTGAAGCGAAAGTATAACTTCAAGGTGGAACGCATTGCCGCTCAGGATGTTGAGAACATTGCCGAGAACATTGCCATCAGTTCCACGAAGATTCGCAATGCCTTGGCCGTGGGCAACGTGAAAAGCGCCAACCGATTGTTGGGCTACACCTATTCTGTCACCGCTGAGGTTGTGGTGGGCAACAAAATCGGGCGCACCTTGGGCTTCCCCACCGCCAATCTCGAACTGCCTCGGGAATACATGCTCATCAACCGTGGCGGTGTGTTTGCCTGCCTTGTCGATTATAACAGATTGATTTACAAGGCAATGGCTAATATCGGGCATCGGCCCACCATCGGCGACCGTGGCGAAGACCAGCCCATCATCGAAGTGAACCTCTTCGATTTTGACGGCGACCTATATGGCAAGCAAATCCGAGTAAGATTCATCGACCGCATTCGCGATGAGGTGAAATTTGACAGTTTGGACGAACTGAAAGCCCAACTCGAACAAGACCGAGATAACGCTTATAAACTATTGGAGAACATTAACTTATAAATTATCAGAAAACCACATTTGTAAGGCTGGCGGCACGCAACCGCTTGCCGACGGAAAGCAGCCGATTGGCGTGCTTCCCACACTCAGAAAAAAGTTTTGAAAGTTTTATTGGTTTTGTGACGAAAAAAATGAAAATCCTACTTTTAGTCATCGGCAAAACGGATGAAGACTACCTCATCACTGGCATCAAGAAATATGTCGGGCGATTGGGGCATTATGCCTCCTTCGAGATGAAGGAAATCCCCGACCCGCGCAACCGCAAGACCCTCAGCGAGGAACAACAGAAAATCGCCGAAAGTTTCTTGATTCTGAGCCAGTTGCAGCCCTCCGACCAAGTCATTCTTTTGGACGAAAACGGCAAGCAGTTCACCTCGGTAAACTTCGCCGAAAGCCTTGAAAAACAAATGGCCTCGGGCGCGAAACGACTCGTTTTCGTCATCGGCGGGCCATACGGCTTCGCGCAAGAGGTGTACGACCGCGCCAACGCGAAAATGTCGCTCTCGCCCATGACCTTCAGCCACCAAATGGTGCGACTTATCTTCGTCGAACAACTTTACCGCGCCTTCACCATCCTGAAGGGTGAACCCTACCATCATCAATAATAAAACTGTAATAAAATCGTTATGTCACAAAACTATCAAAACCCTCAAAACCAAATTTGTAAGGTTGGCGGCTCGCAACCGCTTGCCGCCGGAAAGCAGCCGGTTGGCGTGCTTTCCAACATCAACCTGAAGTTTTGTTCGTTTTGAGTGTTTTGTGAGAAAAAAGAAAACCGTGAAAGCAATAAAAAACATTCTAATCATTTGTGCAACAATATGTTGCTTCGTTTCCTGCAAGAAAGAGGTCGACATGACCCTTGTGCAGAAAACCGTGCTTGAAAACGCTGA
>CACXQO010000118.1 GCA_902769815.1 uncultured Bacteroidia bacterium
GCGTTTATTCGACACATCGAGTAGACTATTCTCAATAAATTAATTATCAACAATTTAAATTCAAAAAAAGATGAAAAAACAAGTCATCATTGCCACAATCGCGGCATTAGCCATCTTTGCGATGGCATGTGGCAAAAGCGAAAAAGCCGCAATCAACGACAACTCAAACATGACGACCGAAAACCAGCAATGGAAAACGATGGGGGTCACAGAAATCAGCCTCAACGAAATCGACCTGGGTATCAAACGGTTCGTCGAAACCAACTTCCCTAAAACTGTAATTCTCAATTGCCACAAAAAACAGCAGAGTTACACAGTGAAACTCGAAGACCAAACCTGCATCAATTTTGATTCCACGTTTGTCTGGATTAAGGTAAAATGCAAAAATTCAACCATTTACAATGCCGTTCCAAGCAGTGTTGTACCCTCGCACATTGCAGATTACCTGACAAACCATTTCCCCGACAACCACATCAGCGAAATTGAAAAGACCCACTATGGCTGGGAAATCGAGATGGACAACAACCAAGAAATCAGGTTCAGGACTGACCTCAACTTGATTGAAGGCGGAAAAAGTTACCTTGACAACCCTGAAATCAAAGCCTTCGTGAAATCCCACTTCCCACTGGCCGACATTCGCTTGGCACAACAATTCGATAACAAAATCGAAGTGAAACTCACCGACAACACTGAACTCGCTTTCGACCTCGACCTCAATTGGACGAACATCGACTGCGAAGACGCCACGATTTACAAATGCGTACCTACCCAATTCGTTTGCAGGTCATTAGAAGATTTCGTCACTTCGTATTTCCCTTACGAACAAGTAGTTGAAGTTGAAAAGAGGACAGACGGCAGCTGGGAAATCGAGTTGAGCAACACCTTTGAATTCAAGTTCGACAAGGACTTCAACCTCATTGAATTTGACAACAAAACCGAATAACGGACAATTCTCTCCATGAAAGACGCGGTGCGGAACATTCCTTGCCGCGTTTTTTATTTGGCTTTCTCCGTGATAATCACATCAATAGCCCCAACACCGAACTTGGCAATGCTGGCCATGCGGTTTTCGGTGTTCTTGTAGTCCTTCAACGCCTCGATGATGGCGTTTTTCAGCACGCCGTTGCCCACGCCGTGAATGAAAGTCACCTTGTTGTATTCGGCGGCAATCGCGCTGTCAAGCATCTTCTTGAAATAGTCCGTCTGGATTTTGAACATATCGTGGCTTGAAAGGCCCAAAATGTTGTCGACCAACTCGCCGATGTGCAAGTCGACGACGGCCTCGCCCGGAGCGGTCTTGTGTTTGTCGATGGGTGCTTCCTGTTTCACCAAAGTCTTGGCAGGAGCCTGAGCGCCAACACCTTCCTTTAGGATTTTAGTGAAATCGCTGTCGCCGTGTTTCAGTGCGATGAGTTCGGAGAGGCAAATCATCACCGACTTCTCACCCAAGATGCCCGAAGGCAGATAACTACCCTCTTTCATAAAACGACCCACTCGCAATGAGAAAGGTGCGTTCAGCGGAAGCAACACACAATCAGAAGTTTCCGTAGTCAAAATGGCCTGCACCACGCCGTTGAGCCAATATTCGAGGTCGTCGCGCGAGATGGTCTCGATGACAATTTTCTCGTATTTGTCGACCTGCCCGAAGTCCACATTCGCGAACTTGTCCTCCTCCTTGATGGTGAAGGTATAGAGCATCTCGTAAGGCGTGTGATTGACCAAGACCACATCAAGCGGGCCTGTCAAAAGCCATTGTTGCTCGTGCGGCACAAAAGCCATATAAACGCCTTCTTTCTCAGCCTCTTTCGCAAAGCGGCGCAAGCCACCTTTTCGGGCTGCATCGGCCTCTTGCTGTTTCAGAAGTTCCTGACCTTGAACCTCTTTCTGCACCTTGTCTACCGTTTGCTGTTGCTTGCTCGGGGCGGGCATTGAGCGGTAGTCGAGCACCAAATCCGTTATCAAAGTGGGGATTTCGAAGCCGCCTTCGATTTCCACCATCACCATTCTTGAGTCTATGATTTTCGTGACCTTTCCCCCACCCACGGTGCTGAGGAAATTCACTTTGTCGCCTATTTTGAAGTTTGACATAAGTATATAGTTTTAATCACCAGTCGCCATCAATAATGTTGGCAATAACCTTATCAACCACTTGATCAAAGTAAGGATTCCTCAAGAAACAATTATGGCGCGAAATCACATCGTCAACATTGAAAGGATTTACGATATGAGTCACAAAATATGACGCTTTCGGCAATGATGACGACAGCCACTCAGACCGTATCGGTATTGTCAAATTCGGATTAATGTTCTTTGAGGAAACAAGTACGGCATAAAAAAGTCCTGACTCAACATTCTGTAATTCGTCACAGGAAATGACAAGTGCAGGATGCGGCAATATTTTGCCATCAGGAAGCACAAATGGGACTTCCACAATTTCACGTTGATAAACCTGTTTCACAGCCATTTCTCCAATCCTTTGGGAAGTTGGCCACTACTCGATTTTTGGAACACCTGATAATCAGAGGCATCCAAATCGGGAAAATCTTTCGCTTCCAATGGCGGAAAGTCTTTCAGCCGCTCCGCCAACATTTCATCAGTAAGGTTTCCGTGTCGGGGTTTTGCACGATGAGTCAAACCGTTGACCTGCGCCAAAAGCCACATCTCAACTTGTTGCTGCAACCATGCCTGAAAAGACTCATTGATTTGCAAAGTGTTTTCGGCCTGCATAACCAAATTCTCGTCCAATGAAATAGGATAGGTACACATAATGGGTTATTTTTCTGCCCGCAAAAATAAACAAAAACACCGACACCGCAACATTTTTTATGGTTGGGTTCTTGCCATTTTCCGGCAGGGGTTCTGCCATGCTCCACCGCCTGCCTAATATCCTCTCACCTCTTTGAGGTTCCTTCACCACAACTTCACCTTAATTGAAATTCTTGAAAAGGTTGTTGTGATAAAGATTGAGCGGGTCAAACATCAAATCCCAATTCTCGCCCCAAACAAGGTTTCCGTACTCTATTTTATAGTCAAGGAAGCGGGCGGGGTCGTGATACCGGTTGTATAATCAACGACATTAATCTTGCCATCCGCAAAAGTGACACGGAGTTTATAATCGCCACAGGGCTCAATTCCTATTACACTGTAAGGGTTCATTTCTTTATATCTTTTTATTGATTTTCTCAGGAGTAAGCGTTTCTTTCAAAATGTAGAACCGATACCATTTCTCGGCAATCTGGACAGCAAATTCCTCAACAAAAGCCCTGGCCTGTTCCATCTTTGCTTTCGGAAGATGCTCTTTCCCTCTCTTTTTACGGGTTTTTATCTCCTTTAGTTGGCCATTCTCAAAATGAAGTTCAAAAATGGTCTCATATTCTCCACTGATGGCATGGGCGTGAATAGGCTCATGATCATTAGGATAAAGGAAAAAGATGATTCCAAAATACTCGTAGATTTTCGGCATGGCTGCAATGTTTGAAATTCAGTTGCAAAAATAAACAAAAACACCGACACAGCAACATTTTTTATGGTTGGGTTCTTGCCATTTTCCGGCAGGGGTTCCGCCGTGCTACACCGCCTGCCTAATATCCTATCACCCCTTTGGGGTTTTCCCGTGCCACAGCCCAAGTCACGGAGTGACGGCGGATAGTAGGCAGGGGTGAAATGCAATGGAACCCCTGCAAAGCAAAAAACAAATCCCGAACAAAGCCCCAGCGGGGCGAAAAACACCCATCAATGGCACGCGCCCAAAATGCGGCTGCCGCGATGCGACAGCCCTACACGGCTGGGCTGTAGGGCTATCGTACCACGGCAGCCGCCATAAACAAATCCGCCCTCCCGCTTCAAGGTTTTCCCAAGGAGCGGAAGGGCGGATATACCGATAAGTATTATGATTATTTATTGAATCAATCAGCATCTTGCACAAGACGGACTGAAATGCCATTATGACGGCTAAAACTCCCACCAATACCAGGATTATAATAGATGTACATTCTGCCAAACCACATTTCACGCGCACCATCATCTGGAGACAAAATATCCGTTGACCAATAATATCCTGATTCATCAACTTGGCTCACCTGAGTTCCTTGCCTGATTCCTGCCACTGGCAAAAACACAGCACCAACCGCTTCCATTTGCCCCCATTGCTCCAATGAGAAGTTATTTACATCATTCGTGAACTGCTTATAATTGGGAGTAAAGATGATGCCTTCTGGCAACACACAATCATCAGGGAGTAATATCAAACCATGCCAGCCATTGACCAGTCCCATTGAATAAAGATTCTCCCAATTGTTCCGTTGATAAACCATGTATCCCAACTCTGCCGATGGAAGCGTTCTCCAAAGACCCGCTTGATTGCCGCCATTCGAAATGGGGTTATGTTGTCCCCAATCATATTCGGTATAGGCAATATTGTTTTGGTTGTCTCCATAATCAGTTTCAATCTCACTGGTCATCCATGGATATTTGTCATCATAACCGCTCGTCCCCCATCCAAATAGATCAATCCAACCATCATAAGTTGGAGAAATGTTACTATTTGCATGCCCGATAATGTCATATTGGTTTTCAGCAAAACGCCAAGTATTTGTGGAAGCTCGGTATTGTAAATTACCTTGAGAAAAATACACTTGGTCACCATCAGCATTGATAGTAAACTTACCACTAATTGCACCAACAGGAACTTCACCAGGGTTTATTTCAGTTGTCACATTCACTTCGATGCCCACTGTAAAGTATCCATTCTCATAAACAGCAGGCACTGCACCGCGTGTGCCAGTATAATCTCCATCTTCGGAATAGGCAAGACCTTCTTCCAAAGCCTCATTCGGCAGCAAGATAGCCCACTTCTCTCCATTGCCAGCAGGCAAAGTGATAACACCGTTGCTTTCTTGACCATTGGTCAAAGTGTTTTCAGCGAAGTTTACCGTCACCTTGTTATTAAATCCCGTCACGCAAATGGCCGCTTCCGAAGCCGTAGTCACATTGAACTTCACCAAGGCGCACTTGTTCAGCAAATGGGCAGTGTAGTCCGTTGTGCTTGCGGTGTAGTTCTCATTCGACGATGCCGCCGAAATCACGGGCAGATGCTCCGTTTGTTCACTGATGACCACCGAGCAAGATTGGGTAACACCCGAAGTAAGCGTTTCGGCTGGTATAACATTGCCAAGGAAATAGAATTGCAGCGGATAGCCTTCCGTCGCATTGCTGATGGCACCCGTGAACAGACTGCCGTTGTAGGTCAGCGTGCCCACATATTTGCCGCCGCTGGCCACAATGATTTGGTCGTTGTTCTCAAAGTTGACCGTTCCTGTGTTCGGGTTCACTACCACCCTTGAGCCATCGGTTGCCGATCCTGACGTAGCACCGCTCACATCAAGGGTGATGGTCACGGCTTCGCCTTGGTTTTCTGCGTTGTTTTTTTCGTTCTTTTTGCATTGCGACAGGCTCAACACCAATGCCAATGCCATTACGATTGTGCTAAATCTTTTCATTTCAATTCTTTTTTAACGGTTTGATTTTCTTTTCTTTAATGTTGCATAGCCTGCGCCAGCCGCAAGCAAAATGAGTAGTCCGCTACCCATTGGCGTTTCGCCAAAGGTTTGGTTGGTGATGCCGCCATTGGTGGCACCAAAGCCCTGATTGTCAAGGCCGTCTTGGGTGAAGCCAAAGCCTTGGTTGGTGAGGTTGCCAGTTGTTGCTCCGAAGCCTTGATTCAGCAACCCCGATGCGCCAACCTCATTTCGATTGGCGTAATCATTGTTGCCTCCTCGTCCGAACAACCCTCGGGAGCCGTCATTCTGTGCCACCATCGGTGGCGACAAAACCAGTCCCCCTGCCATTGCCAGCAAAGTCACAATTGTTTTCATCTTCATTTTCTTTTTGCTCATTGCTCTATTTTGTTGTTTATAAAGTTGTTAGTAACTGATTTTCAAATCACTTAACAGGTTCTTTCTTCGTCAACACCAAACAAAAGAAGCGTGCGCTGTGTTATATCACACCGTACTTGAAGGTCCTGAGAATACCCGTAAAACAAAATGTAATAACAGCCCACGCATATAGCGTAGAGCCGTTATACAACCTCTTGTTTTACTTTGGCTTGAAAATTTCTCAGGTTCTCAAGTACAAGGAAGCATAACGCTTCTAAAGTTCATAAAGTCCGAACTGGCGAACCAATTCGTGGGCAAAAATAGGGAAATAATAAATCCGAAACACAGCATTTGGCAAATTATTTGTATCATTGCAGCCTGATTGTGAAACACGATGAAGAAAACGCAACTCATTTTCATCCTTTTATCGGCAATCGTGCTCGTTTCGTGCAAGAAACCAGCGAGTTACGGTGAACTTTGCGTAAACATCGGCTATTCCGTCAATGGCAAAGCCTTGATTACCGACAGTTTATGCTACCGCAACGACGCCGGAAACGAGTTCCTGATTACCGAAATCCAATGGTTCATTTCCAAAATGGAGCTACAGGACGAGCGCGGCGAATGGGTTACGTTGGAGCCTCTGTTTTTTTATATCGACACCAATATCCCTGAAAGCCAAACGCTTGGAATCGCTTCAATTCCTGTTGGGAAATACAAGACCTTGCGTTTCGTTTTCGGTTTGGACGAGGAAGACAACCGAACCGGCCTTTTCACCGACCCGCCTGAGTCGGAGATGTTTTGGCCCGATTTGCTTGGCGGAGGCTACCATTATATGAAACTGAACGGCAAGTTTTTGGACGCGGAAGGCCAGCTCTCGCCTTTGGCTATCCATCTCGGCATTGGGCAAAACGATGACCACAGCCATTTTTACCAAAACTACTTCACTGTGGAACTTCCAATCGATTTCACCATAACGGAAACCTTTGAAAACCAACTCGATTTAACTATGATTATCGACAATTGGTTCCGCAACCCCAACCTTTACGACTTTAACGAATACGGCAGCCACATCATGCAGAACCAAGCCGCGCAACAAACCCTAAAAGAGAATGGAAACGACGTGTTTGTCATACAAAACATTAAAAACCAAAGCAATATGAACATCACAAAAAACGACATCTTGAAAGGCTTCAATAGTTTGATGCAAAAGGCCGCTCCGAAGCCGCATTTCTGGACTTGGAAAAGCCTGAAAGAGAGAATGGGAAGTCCCATAGGGACGACGGAAAATAGGCAGGCGGTGTAAACCCCTGCAAAACAGGCGGTGTAAACCCTGCAAATAAAAATTCAAGCGATGAAATTGAATAAAAACATAGCATTGGTTTGTGGTTTGTTTTTGGTTTTGGCTTCGTGCAAGCCTGAGCAAAACCATTATGTTCCAACACCTTACGAATTGCCACAACCAGCCTATTTCCCATTTCGATTTTGGCGGTTCGGCTGGCCTGCACCATTCCGTTATGCCTTTGGTCAATTTGGCTTGGAACCGCACGGGCTTGGGCTGGAATGGAGGCGTGGCCACCTTGGAGGACATGGTTTTGGCGGCAGTCACCAGTCCAGTTGAAATCAATGCCGATACCAATCAGGTTGTCAAATATTTGCAGAAAACCAACGACTATCCCGAATTGTTCGAGAAAGCCTTCGGCAGCCGAGAAATCACCTTTATTAATATCCAACGCGCCATCGCGCAGTTTGTGAGAAGTTTGGTTTCCGCCGACAGCAAATTCGATCGTTACCTGCGTGGCGAGGAACAACTTACCGAAGATGAAATGGCTGGTTACGAATTGTTTTGCACTGAGGAAGGTGCAGACTGTTTCCATTGTCACGGTGGAGGTGGTTTGGCCCTGATGACCACCAACTTGTTCTACAACAACGGCTTGGACGACGAGTTCAACGACCCCGAAGACCGATCAGCAGTCACGGGAAGCCATCGGGACAAAGGAGCCTACAAAGCCCCTACCCTGCGCAACATCGCCGTTTCAGCACCTTATATGCACGACGGACGTTTCAACACCTTGGACGAGGTCATCGACTTCTACAGCGAAGGCGTGAAAAACTCCGAGAGCATCAACCCGCTGATGCATCATGTGATGGACAGTGGCGTGCAACTCACTGACATTGAAAAAGCACAATTGAAGGCGTTTTTGAACACTTTGACCGACGAAACTTTCTTGAATAATCCACACTAATTATCACAAAACATGCAAAACCTACAAAACCTCAAAGGAAAGCGTGTGGCGGCTCGCAACCGCGTCGCCACCAGAAAGCAGCCAGTTGGCATGCTTTCCCACAACTCAAAAAATGAGTTTTGCCAAGTTTTGTGAGTTTTGTGACAAAAAAAGAAACCATGTTATACCCTTGGGGCGATGAACGCCGATTCAACAGTTACAGCCGTTATTTCGCGAAGCAGTTCGGTGGGCGAGTGCAGAAAATCAGCATCGATGCGGGCTTCAGTTGCCCCAATCGGGATGGGAAAATCAGCACGGGAGGCTGTACTTTTTGCAGCAACGAAGCTTTCAATCCTTCCTATTGTCGGCATGAGAAGTCCATCCGTCTGCAGATTGAGGAAGGCATTGAATTCCATCGACGACGTTATCGCAGGGCGAATAAGTATCTTGCTTATTTTCAGCCTTTTTCAAACACTTACAAGCCCCTTGATGAACTGAAAAGTATCTATCAGCAGGCGTTGGATGTGCCAGAAATCACGGGTATCGTCATCGGTACGCGCCCTGACTTGATTGACGATGGCATCTTGCGGTACCTAACCGAGATACAGAAAACGCATTATGTCATGTTGGAGTATGGTGTGGAAAGTGTTCACGATGAAACTCTGAAGCGCGTCAACCGAGGCCATGATTTTGCCACGGCAGAACGCGCCATCCGCATGACCGCCGAATACGGTATTCCCTGCGGCGCACATTTCATCTTCGGTTTGCCCGGCGAAAGCAAGGAAATGATGCTTCATGCCGACGACATCATCTCACAACTGCCTTTGACCACGGTCAAGTTCCACCAATTGCAAATTTTCAAAGGAACGAAGATAGCCGAGGAATACCAAGCCCATCCCGAAGCCTTCCATCTCTTTGATTTGGAGGAATATATCGATTTCGTCATCGATTTTGCCGAACGGCTGAATCCTAATATTGTCATCGAGCGTTTTGCTGGAGAAGTGCCGCCACGTTACCTCGTCAGCGAGCCATGGATGAAGTTGCGCTATGACGAGGTACTGAGCCGCATTGAAAAACGGATGGAAGAAAGAGACAACTGGCAGGGGAAAAAGTATCGGCAATAACATACTTTTCTACAAAAATGTTATTTTTTTCACTATTTTTGCACCTTCTTTCATTAAAAGACTCCTTTTTTGGGAAAGTCTCCGTGAATAATAACCATAAAAACACTTGCTATGAAGAAAACCCTATTCACCGTTTTGGCCTTTTGCCTTGGCCTCGCCAGTTTCGCCGCCCTGCCCGTCATCGACCCCGAACTTGAAGCGGAGATGCAACGCATTGGCAATGAAGAGAAAACAAAAGTTGTTATCCTCCTTTCGGAGCAATCCGATGCAATGGCTTTGCTTCGTGAGGCTGAATTTTTCGGCTCCAAACAGGAAAAGCGGCAATTTGTCATCGAAACCTTGAAACGTCAGTCCGAAACCACTCAAAATGAGTTGATTGGACTTTTGAAAGAGATGGAGCGCAACGGCATGGTGAACGAGATTCAACAGTTTTGGCTTGTGAATTGCATCAGTTGCAAGGCCAACAAAGCGGCCATCAACGACTTGGCGCAACACCGTGGCATCATGACGATTTACCACTGCCAAGAAACCCAATGGATTTTTGAAAATGAGGCCACGCCTGCCCCGAGAGGCAATGGACGCGAAATCACCCAAAACCTGCTGCAAGTCAATGCGCCGCAGGCGTGGGAACAAGGCTACAAGGGCGCAGGTGTTTTGATTGCCGTCATTGACACGGGCATCCGCCTCGACCACGCCGACTTGGCCGGTCGCTTTTGGGACGGCGGCGCGGAATATCCCAATCACGGCTACGACTTCTACTACCACGACAACGACCCTTCCGATGATTGGGGACATGGCACACATGTGGCCGGAACCATTTGTGGTACAGGAGTTTCCGGTTCACAGACAGGCATTGCTCCAGAGGCCACCATCATGGCTTTGAAAACCTTCAACAACGAAGGCGTTGGCGAGGAAACCCATTGGATTGCCGCCATGCAGTTCGCTTTGGAGCATGGCGCCGACTTGATGAACATGTCGTTGGGCCGACCCCAACCTAATGCTGCACAAAAACTGATGACGCGCCAAGCCTGCGACAACACTTTGGCGGCAGGCGTGGTGGTGGCAGCCTGTGCAGGCAACATCCGACAAATGCAGTTCATGGTGCCTGTGCCGAACAATATCTATACTCCGGGTGATTGCCCGCCGCCGCATCTGCATGAAGACCAGTTGGTTAATACAGGCGGAACAAGTTGCGTGATTTGTGTGGGCGCGGTGAATTACAACAACACCATTGCCCCGTTCTCGTCCGAAGGCCCTTCGCAATGGACTGATGTTCCAGAATATAACGATTATCCTTATACGGCAGGCAGCACGACCGCGATTGGCCTCATCCGCCCCGACATTTGCGCTCCGGGCGTGCAAATCAAGTCATTGGATTTCAATACCACCGACGGATACACCTTGATGGACGGCACTTCGATGGCCACGCCTTTGGTGGCCGGTACCATCGCCATGATGCTCTCCAAGAACCAAGAACTCACGCCCGCGCAAATCGACGAGATCCTGGAACGCACCGCTGTAAAACTCACTGAACACAAGAGCAACGACTTCGGCTCAGGCCTTTTGGATGCCTTGGCTGCCGTGAACGCCGTGGACTATGACGGAGTCGAAGAGATACGAAATGAAGCGCAAGTTTATCCCAATCCGAGCATGGGGGATTTCACCGTTGCGGGAAAGGGAATCCATAGGGTTTCCGTGTTTTCGGTTGAAGGCAAGTTATTGAAAACCATCGAAATGAACGGAAACGAATGCCGCATCGAAGGCTTGATGAACGGCGTATATTTATTGAAAATTGACACGGAGAACGGTGTCATCGTGAACAAAATCGTAAAACTGTAAACCATGAAAAGAATTGCCCTGATTTCCATTCTGTTGTTGGCCTGCATGATGGGTTTTGCCCAAGGTTGCCTCGACCCGCTTTTGAGCCAAGAAATGAACCGCCGCAGCGATGACGAGCAAATCGAGGTCGTTGTGCTGATGAAAGCGCAATACGACCGCTCGCAGTTGTGCCGTCGCGCCGATTATTTCCCTTCACGCGCCGAGCGCAGAGAGTTTGTAGTCAATGAGTTGAAGGCTTTCACGGAGGCTTCGCAGTACGACTTGAAGCGTGTCCTTTCGGAAATTGAAAGACAGCAAATCGTGACCGCGCCAAACGTTTTGTGGATGTCTAACGCCCTGTATTTCAAGGCCACCAAAGCAGCCATCCTTGACCTTGCCTCGCGCAACGACATTGCCCTAATCAGCCTCAACCAAAAGCATTACTGCTTGGGTGACGCCGCCATGGAACCCGCCTCCGCGACGCGAGAAATCACTTCGAATGTGCTTCGGGTGCGCGCCAATGAGGTTTGGGCGTTGGGCTATCGTGGACAAGGTGTCGTGGTGGCCGTCATCGACACGGGTGTAAACTACGAGCACGTCGATTTGGCCGACCATCTTTGGGACGGTGGCAACGAGTTTCCGCATCATGGCTACGATGTTTACAACAACGACAACGACCCGATGGATGACATGGGACACGGGACGCATTGCGCTGGAACGGTGTGCGGCGACGGCACGGCGGGTTCGCAAACGGGCGTGGCACCTGATGCCACGCTGATGTGTGTCAAGTGTTTGGACGAATATGGCGGCGGCTCGGCAGCCAGCATCGCCGCTGGCATAGAATGGGCCGTCGAACACGGCTGCGACCTTTTCAGCCTGTCGCTCGGCATCCCTAATTCCACGATAGCCGAGCGCACTTTGCTGCGCCACACCTGCGACGCCGTCTTGGATGCGGGCATTGTGGGTACCGTTTCCGCCGGCAACGAAGGCAACACGGGAATGTATCCTGTCCCCAACAACGTGGGCGTTCCCGGAAGTTGCCCTCCACCTTATATGGACCCCGTTCAAATGGAAAATCCGGGCGAGTTGAGTTGCACCATCACCGTTGGAGCCGTTGACAACAGCGACGCTCCGGCCGCTTTTTCCTCGCGTGGTCCCGTCACCTGGGCAAACACCGAGTTTGGCGACTACCCGTACAATCCCGGCATCGGCCTCATCCGCCCCGACCTGTGCGCTCCGGGCGTGAGCGTCAAGTCGCTGCATTTCGGTCTCTCGCCGGCCTATAACACCATGAGCGGCACCTCGCAGGCAACCCCAGCCGTGGCAGGCACCATCGCGCTGATGCTCTGCAAATGCGACTTCCTCACTCCGGCAGAAATCTGTCGCATTTTGGAGGAAACCGCCGTACCGCTTTCCGAAACCAAAAGCAACGTCACGGGCTTTGGCCGCATCGATGCCTTGGCCGCCGTCGAAGCGGTGGTGGCCGGCCCATTGTCGTTGGTGTCATGCCAAATCAACGACCCGCAAGGCAACAACAATCACCAAATCAACCCGGGAGAAAGCGCCACCATCGACCTGACTTTGCTCAACGACACCGGCGAATCCCTCATTAACCTCACGGCACAGCTTGCGACCCAATCAGACAAAGTCGCCATCACAAGCGATGTGGTGCAACTTCCTTCGTTTGGGCCTCATCAAACCCTCACGATTGAAAACGCCTTTGCCTTCGAGGTCAGCGAGGACGCCATCGGCAATGAAGACCTCCGTTTCACTTGCGATGTCTATGACGCAGACCTCCTGATAGGCCGATTCAGCCTCAATTTCAAGGTTTATGGCTATGTGCTGAACATCGCCTCAATCACTGCCCTGAATGACGACAACGACAACGGCCTGCTTGAGCCAGGCGAGACCGCCGATTTGCGCGTTATTGTGGAAAACATCGGCAACTTGCCGGCTTCGTCGTTGGTTGGGACGCTTTCCACCGATAATGAATTCCTTACCATCCATGAAACACAAAAGCCGTTTGGGACGATAGAGGAATCTGGCGAAAACTACGCGGATTTCCATGTTTCCTTGAGCGCCGAGGCTTCTTCCAATGGAATGATTCCGCTCAAACTCATCCTTGTGGACGCAGAAGG
The DNA here is from genome assembly GCA_902769815.1 of uncultured Bacteroidia bacterium. Lineage (GTDB taxonomy): Bacteria > Bacteroidota > Bacteroidia > Bacteroidales > F082 > Limimorpha. The sequence goes on from CACXQO010000118.1 coordinate 13,176, forward strand.
GAAACAGACGTGGCTTGGCTATGACTACAAAACCACTTGCAACATCGTTTTCACGCTGCACGACGCATGGGGCGATGGCTGGTATGGCTCCTATCTTTCTGTCGATTACGGCGATGGAACGACGCCTGAGCAAATGACCATCACCAGCGGAACCTCACTCACCCACATCCGCGAAGTGACGACAAACTCACAAATCACGCTCACTTGGCACTCCACCGGCTTCGATTGGGATGTCAGTTTTGAGGTTGCCTACGAGGACGGCGAAGTCATTTACCAAAACCAAGGCGGCATGAATTCACCATTTTCATTTGTGGTCAATTGCATGGGAAGCGGATATGTAGAAGTGGCCGAAATCTTGCCAGAAAGCGAAGCCTCGATCTTCCCGAACCCGTCGCATGACAGTTTCACCATCGTTTGCGAAGGAATGAGGCGGATTGAGGTGTTTTCCATTGATGGAAAACTGCTGAAAACCATACAAGTAAACAATGTTCAATGCCAACTTGACGGTTTGGGAAGCGGGGTTTATTTTGTGAGGATTGAAGCGGAAAACAGTGTGATTGTAAACAAAATCGTAAAACTATAATACCATGAAAAGAATTGTCCTAATTTCCATTCTATTATCAGCCTGCATGATGGGTTTTGCCCAAGTCTGCCTCGACCCGCTGTTGAGCCAAGAAATGAACCGTCGCAGCGACGACGAGCGAATCGAAGTCGTTGTGCTGATGAAAGCGCAATACGACCGCTCGCAATTGAGCCGTCGCGCCGACTTTTTCCCGACGAAAGCCGAACGTAGAGCCTTCGTCGTCAATGAGTTGAAAGCCTTCACCAAGGCTTCGCAACACGACCTGAAAAACCTCCTTTCCGAGATGGAAAGCCATGGCATGGTTTCGTCTGTTCGTAGCCTTTGGTCGGCCAATACGCTGTATTTTGAAGCCACAAAATCCGCCTTGCTCGACCTCTCCGAACGCACTGACATTGAAATCATTAGCCTCAACACCCAGCACCAATGGATTCCCGAAGGCGAGACGCCGAAACCGGCATCCGCCACGCGCGAAACCACGCCGAACATCACCCAAGTGAATGCCGACCAAGTGTGGGAATTGGGCTACACGGGTGCAGGTGTCGTGGTTGCCGTCGTCGATTCGGGTGTGAACTACAACCACCTCGACCTTGCCGACCACTGAACAACGACAATGACCCGATGGACGACAAAGGCCACGGGACGCATTGCGCAGGCACGGTGTTAGGCGACGGCACGGCAGGCTCGCTGACGGGCATGGCACCCGAGGCCACCTTGATGTGCGTCAAGAGCATCCGTGGGGATGGCTTTGGCGGCGCGGTGAACATTGCCGGCGGTATGGAATGGTCGGTCGAGCACGGCTGCGACTTGATTAGTATGTCGTTGGGTATGGTCAATGCGGGAGTCGCGGACAAGGAAATCTTGCGCCGCACCTGCGAAGCCATCTTGGATGCGGGCATCGTGGCTTTGGTATGCGCCGGCAACGAAGGCCAAATCCAGTTCTATTGCCCCATCCCGAACAATGTGCGCGTGCCGGCCAGTTGTCCCCCACCCTACCTCGACCCTGACCAAATGGCCAATCCCGGCCCCTTGAGTTGCGTCGTGGCCGTCGGTGCCGTGAACTACAACGACGTGGCTGCCGATTTCACCTCACGCGGTCCCGTCACTTGGCAAGACACTGAGTTTGGCGACTATGCCTACAATCCCGGCATCGGCCTCATCCGTCCCGATGTGTGCGCCCCCGGCGTGAGCATCAAATCGTTGGACTACGAAAATACCAGCGGCTATACCAACATGGACGGCACCTCGCAGGCCACCCCATGCGTGGCGGGCATCGTCGCCCTGATGCTGCAAAAGAACCCCGAACTCACGCCCGCCGAGATTTGCCGCATTTTGGAAGAGACCTCTGTCAAGCTGACGCCCACTAAGAGCAACATCACCGGCGTGGGTCGCGTGGATGCCTTGGCCGCCGTGAATGCCGTGGAAGCCTACGACGGCATCAACGAGCAAAGCATTGAGGCTGAAATCTTCCCGAATCCGTCTAATGGCAATTTCACCATCCTTTGCGAAGGCTTGAAGCAGGTTTCGGTTTATTCCGTTGACGGCCGTTTGGTGAAGGTCATTGAAACCAACGGAACGGAGTGCCACATTGAGGGTTTGGAACGAGGCGTTTATTTGGTGAGGATGGAGACGGAAAAAGGGATTGTTTCGCGGAGAGTAATCGTCATTTCTTAAAGTTGCGGAATGAAATAGATAAAAGTTGCGGAGTGAAATTCCTAAAAGTTGCGGAGTGGATTTTGTATTTCATTCATTTTGAGTAATCAAGGCTGATACACGAATGGCAAACCATCCTTGCATTTTGGGATATGGTACGCTCGAAGAACAAGGCTTCCGCGTGTTTAAGAAGCGTATGGTTTACTACGCATCGTTTGACAACGGTTATTTCGACCATAGGACAAAGGAGTATAAACGGCCATTGCATTGGTTTGAATTGGCCAAAGAAAAATGGACTCGTGTGTACAAAACCACTGGCACGCCTTGCAGTTGCATGTTGTGCAAAGGGGAAAAGTATGACCGATTGGTGTATAAGCGGGAAATGCGCAGATTAGTTCAAGAGGAAAAAAATTATCATTTGAGATTAATAGTGATGCGTTAATTTTTGGAATTTTATTGTAACTTATTGTAATTTAATACACTATGTGTATTTATCGATTTTTTGATTTGAAATTGATTTTAAAACAGATTTGGAATTTTTATCTTTCCATCAGTTTTGATAATGTTCATGTTCATAATCAAGCATATAACAAAATGAAAATTGTTCAATTAATGGACATAAATATATTAACGCAACAGTAGTAATTTGAGATAATTTTACAAATATGTTTTGTATCTTTGCCGCATAAAACTATTCATACTATGACAAAGGCAACCATCCAATCCGTTAGACAGACAGAGAAAGCGGGGCTTTTCACCATTTGCTTTGAGGGTGATAGTTATACGGAGTTTCAAAAATTCATCATCAAAGGCAATGAAAACGCAACGCTTCAACCTGACCTTCAAAAAATTTTGAACGCAATCCAACGCATGATGAATGCAGTAGGATTCTTGGAAAGATATTTCCGTCCCGAAGGGAAAATCCGCGACAGAGTTGCAGCATTGCCTATACAAACCAGCAAGTTAAGGCTTTACTGTTTACGGCTCTCCGACAGCGTTTTGATTGTCGGCAACGGTGGACAGAAAACCACAAAAACATACGACGAAGACCCTGAACTCAACGGATATGTTATCACGCTTCAGAAATTGGATGACATTCTCCGACTTGCTGAACAAAAAGGCACCATCCACATTGAGGAAACAGAAATTGAAGGCATTGACGACCAAATCTTTGACTTATGAAATACGCATCAGAAACGGAGCAACTCTTTCAGCAGGTACTTGACGAAACGCCTAAAGCCATCAAGCTGCAGGTGGAATGGTCATACGACATTGCCGACCATATTGATGCCACCTTGCACCGTAAAGGTTTGTCGCAGAAAGAGTTTGCCAAATTGGTAGGCACTTCGGAGGCTGCCGTGTCGCATTGGATTGGCGGCGGCCATAATTTTACACTTTCCACATTGGCAAAAATTTCAGTGGCTTTAGGTGAGCCAATTATTTCAGTGGTTCATTGATGGATTCCAGGACAAACACAAAAAGCCCTGACATTCTCCAAAATGCCAGGGCTTTTGTTCGATACAATCCAAAGGATTACTCCGTCACTTCCTTCGCCTTCGCCCTGAAGTTCACCAAGTCCTCCTCGATGAAGTTCTTCACATAGACGCTCTTACCGATGACGTCTTCTTCGGCGGCGTGAACGTAAACGTTGGCCGACTGGGTGAAGAGGTGCGGGGCGTGGGTGGCGTCGTCGAGGATGAGCAGCGACATCATGATGTCGCCAGTCATATCGTAGAGACGACGGGCCAAGAAGTCTTGAACTTCCTGGTTGTTGGCTGCCTTCACGTAGTTGATGCTCTGCTCGTAGAGTTCCACAAGCGTGCGCACCGTGTTCTGCAAGGGCTTCAGGTCCTCGGAGACCTCGTTCTCGAGCATTTCCTTCATAATGGTGAGGTAGGTGCCGTTGGTGATGTAACGGATGGCGGCCACCACCTGCAACTGCGTCGTGCCTTCGTAGATGGAGAAGATACGGGCGTCGCGGTAGAGGCGCTGGCACTTGTACTCCATGATGAAGCCCGAACCTCCGTGGATGCTGATGGCATCGTAGGCGTTTTGGTTGGCATACTCGGAGTTCATGCCCTTGGCCAAAGGCGTGAAGGCATCGGCGAGGCGCGAGTACTTCTTGCACTCAGCGCGCTCCTCGGGCGTCAGCGGACGCTCGCGCTGGATGTCCTCAAGGCACTTGTAGATGTCCACGTAACGGGCGGTTTGGTAAAGCAAGGAACGCCCCGCGTCGATCTTGGCCTTCATGCGCGAAAGCATGTCGTAAACGGCTGGAAATTCGATGATTCTCTTGTGGAACTGCTGACGCTCGTTGGCATACTTCAAAGCCTCGTTGTAAGCCTCTTGTCCCAAGCCCACCGACTGAGCGGCAATACCGAGACGAGCACTGTTCATCAAAGCCATGACGTACTTGATAAGGCCCAGACGGGTCTCACCGCAAAGCTCAGCCTTGGCGTTTTTGTAGGTCAACTCGCAGGTGGGTGAGCCGTGGATACCGAGCTTATGCTCGATATGGCGCACATTGACGCCGCCCTGACGCTTGTCGTAGATGAACATCGACAGGCCGCGACCGTCCTTGGTGCCTTCCTCGGAACGGGCCAGCACAAGGTGGATGTTGGAGTCGCCGTTAGTGATGAAACGCTTCACGCCGTTAAGCAGATAGCAGCCGTCCTTTTCAGAGTAGGTGGCCTTCAACATGACGCTTTGCAGGTCGGAACCGGCATCAGGCTCGGTGAGGTCCATCGACATGGTCTCGCCGGCGCAAACGCGCGGGATGTATTTCTTGCGCTGCTCCTCGTTGCCAAATTCATATAAGGTATCGATGCACGACTGCAACGACCAGATGTTCTGGAAGCCGGCATCGGCGGAGGCGACCATCTCACTCAACATGGAGAAAACGGTGATGGGCAGGTTCAAGCCGCCGTAACGGCGCGGCATCGAAACGCCCCAGTCTTGGAGGCATAAATCATGCGGCCATTCTCCAAATGCGGACCTTCGAGGTCGACGCTCTCGGAGTTGGGTTCGATGATGTTGGCGGTGATGTCGCCCGTGATGTCGAGCACGCGGCGATAGTTCTCCATCGCGTCTTCGTAGTCGACGGGAGCATAATCGTAATTGTCCTTATCTGCAAAGTTGCGTTCCTTCAGCTCGACGATGCGCTTCATCAGCGGGTGGTCGAGGTAGAATTGCAGGTTCGGGTTGTCGTTATAATAATTTGCCATTGTCTTACTTTTTCTTCGTTAATTCATCGTCTTTGGAATCAACATCATTCTTCTTTCTTTTTTCTTTCAAAAGTGCAATTAATAGAACTATGTTCAGCACTCCTAAAATGAAATTGATGATGGTTGAAGTTTTCATTTGTTGATTCCTATATTTTATTTGCTGTTCTGCTTGTAATACTTAATCAATTTCGGGACGACTTCTTCAACCGTTCCAACAATCACATAATCCGCAATCTTATTAATAGGTGCGTCAGGGTCGCTGTTCACCGAGATGATGATTTTGGAGTCCTGCATACCTGCGATGTGTTGGATCTGACCGCTAATACCGCAGGCGATATACACTTTCGGGTGTACGGTAACACCTGTCTGACCAATTTGGCGGTCAGTGTCGCAAAAGCCCGCATCGACGGCGGCACGCGAGGCACCGACTTCGCCGTGGAGCACCTTGGCGAGTTCAAACAGCATGTCGAAACCTTCCTTCGAGCCCATGCCGTAACCGCCAGCCACCACGATGGGTGAGCCTTTCAAGTTGTGCTTGGCAGCTTCCACATGATGGTCGAGGACCTTCACGACGTATGCCTCAGGCGAGACATACTTGCACACCTCGGGATAGACAACTTCGTTCTTGGCTTTACCTTCGTAAATGGCTTTCTGCATCACGCCCGAGCGGACGGTAGCCATCTGCGGACGGTGGTCGGGATTGACGATGGTCGCCACGATGTTGCCACCGAAAGCGGGACGAATCTGATAGAGCAGGTTGTCGTAGTGCTTCTTCGTCTTGATGTCGTCGAAGTCACCGATTTCGAGTTGGGTGCAGTCGGCGGTGAGGCCGCTGGTCAGCGAGGAGCTGACGCGCGGACCGAGGTCGCGACCGATGACGGTGGCGCCCATCAGGCAAATCTGCGGTTGTTCCTCCTTGAAGAGGTTGACGAGGATATCGGTGTGCGGTACAGAGGTGTAGGGGAACAAGCCCTTGCCGTCGAAAGCGAAGAGTTTATCCACGCCGTAAGGCAGGATTTGGTCTTCCACCTTACCTTTGATGCCAGTGCCAGCCACGACTGCGTGAAGTTCCACGCCCAGTTGATCGGCCAGTTTACGCCCTTTGGTGAGCAACTCCTGGGAGACTTCGGCCACTTGAGTGCCTTCGGTCTCGATATATACAAATACGTTGTTCATTATCCGATAATCTTTTCGTCCAACAATTCTTTAATCAATCCTTCCACATCGGCATCGCTGG
>CACXQO010000119.1 GCA_902769815.1 uncultured Bacteroidia bacterium
TTTGCCCTTTGGCGTGACGAAATGCTCCAAAAAGTGACCAGAAGACTGTAAATGAGAAAAATAGACGCATATATCTTCAAGAAGTACCTTGGCACTTTCTTCTTTGCCATCTCCATGCTGATTCTGGTGGTCATCATCTTCGACCTCTCGGAAAACATCGACAGTTTCCTGAAGCACAACGCGCCGTGGCAACGGGTGCTGGTGGATTATTACGTCATGTCCATACCTTATTATATTAATCTCTTCATCCATCTTTTTGCTTTCATCGCCGTAGTGTTTTTCACCTCCAAGATGGCAGCCCGCACCGAAATCATCGCCATTTTGAGCAGCGGCATCAGTTTCAGGCGGTTCCTCTATCCTTACCTGATGGCGGCGGTGAGCATTGCCTTGATGTCGTTGTATTTCGGCAACTTCTTGATTCCCGAGACCAACGAGGTGCGGCGGAAGTTCAAGGACGAGTATATGGAGAAGTTGAGCCAAAGCGCGGGCCGCAATGTGCATGTGCAAATAGGGAAGGACGAGTTTGTGTATGTGGAAAGTTTCAACATCATGAAGCAATACGGCTACAAGTTCTCATGGGAGAAATATGACGGCAACGCATTAAGATACAAGGTGCTGGCTGATGTTCTCTACCATGATACGGTGGCCTTGAACAGTTGGCGCATCGACCCTTACGCTGTGCGCACCCTCGATGGGGCAGAGGAGAGCCTCCTGAAAGGCAGGAACTTGGACACCTTGCTCAACCTGTATCCCACCGACCTCTACATGATGAAGGAAGACTTCGAGGAAATGAATTATTTTGAGTTGCGCGACCACATCCTGAGCATGAAAGCCAAAGGCTCGGAGGGTGTGAAAGCCTATCAGGTGGAGATGCACCAGCGCATGTCGGCACCGGCGGCGGTCATCATCCTGTCGCTCATCGGGGCGGCCTTGTCGAGTCGAAAGGTGAGGGGCGGCACGGGGATGCACCTTGGTATTGGCATCACCATCGCTTTTTCCTACATCCTTTTCATGCAGGTTTCCAAGTCGTTTGCCATTTCGGGTAGCCTTTCGCCCGCCCTCGCCGCTTGGATTCCCAACATCATCTTCTGCTTGCTGGGGCTTTATTTGCTGAAGAAAGCGCCGAAGTGAGGAAGGTGACGAAATGCAGTGAATTAATCAAGTTTTTCCATGATTACAATATACTCATTGCTCATAGTTGATGCTTTGGCACCAGTGACATTGGTTGGACTGTTTTTCGATGGCATCCGCTTATTGGGAATTTCTCTTACAATGGTATTGATATGTTGAAAACCGAGTTTTTCAAAGGTTTCAGCGGTAAAGTAATCTAATGGAATTTGAATTCCTTTGACGGTTCTGTTTCCCACAACAAAGCAAACGACACCACCTTTTCTTATTTTTGGTGCAATATTGTGAATTGAGTCCGAATAGTCGTTGAGGAACGATACTACCTCCGAATAGCGTGTTAAATCGGTATTTTCAATGGCTTGCAATTCCTCTTTAATGCTTTCTGTTTCAAATTGTTGTATGGCTTTTTTCTTGCCACCCATCAGCAGATTGTCAAGATTTTTGGCATTGGGGAAATCAAACCATTCGTTGGCCCATCTGGAAAACTGCCCGTATGCAACCGTTGTATGGCTATCCCCGTAAGGCGGTGAGGTCACAATCATGTCTATTGATTCATCGGGAAGCAGATCGTTAGGTATGTCATAAACCGTGTTGAAGTCACAAATCTTTGCCGTGGCATTGCCATTGGCTCTATTGTAATGCTTCAAGCCTTCCCAATTCCGATAAACTTTGCTTTCAAACAACCCAAAAACATCGGGGCTGAATTGTTTGATTTTGTCTTCGGCCATACGGAATCGTTTGAATTCGCCATTACGCGTGAACGAAACCTCGCGTACCACCTCTGATAGGGCAATCTTGAAGAACAACTGCACGCTATTGTCAAAAGAATCAATTGTTTGTGAAATGTATGACAGTTTCAATAAAATGGGTTCAGAATACCAAAAAGAATAATTCGAGATGCGCGAAAAGTCGGTGGAAGTAACTTTTTCTTCGGAAAAAAAGAACGGGAAGAGTTGGATTTCTGAAATACATTTTTCTATTTCAGTAATGTCGAAATGAGTGGTTTTGGCTTGCGAAATCATACGAGCCAAAGGATTAATATCTGTCCCGATGCTGTTGATTCCTTTCAAAGAAGCCTCGACGAGCGATGTGCCACTGCCCATATAAGGGTCAAAAAGAAAATAACAACCGCCTTTTGGTGAAAAACGTTCAATCAAGGTGCGAGCCACTTGTGGAATCATCATGGCAGGATACGCATGATAGCAGTGCGTAAATTCCTTAGTATCAGCAGTTTTAAATGACCAATAATTGTCAATAGTGCGTTTGTACATTTCCACAATGATTTGCCGCAAAAATACAAAAAAACTTTACTCACAATTTGAGAGTAATATAATTTTTTCATCGTGGTTAATTTTGCAACGGAATGAAAAGTATATGGAATACAAAAATTCAAAAATTGAGGAAAACATCATTCTGAAAATCAGAAATTTGCGCATGGAACACGGTTTGAGCCAGCAAGGTTTGAGTAATGTATTAGGTGTTTCGGAAGGACAGATAGGCAACATCGAAAGCCCAAGATTCCAGCATAAATACACATTGAAACAAATCTATAAATTCTGCGAGTTTATTGACTATCCTTTTGAGCGAATTTTCCTCACGGATGACGAATTGTCGTCCAGCAACAAAACAAATCTTCTAATAGAAAGGATTATAGAGTATGAAGGATAAAGAACAGATTATCAATAAATTCAATGCAATTAAGGAGTTAGGCTTCGTAAAGAGTCATCGCAAGAACAATACTGGAATTGGCAAAACCTTTGAGGATTATGTTGGAGTGGTGGAGAACAACATTGACGAGCCAGATTTGTTTGGTTTTGAGATAAAATCCCATCGCGAGTTGGCTCAGTCCTACATTACATTGTTTACGAAAAGCCCTTCGTTTCCACAAGGGGCAAATGCTTATCTTAGGGACAAATTTGGTACCCCTTACGAGGATAAACCTGAATTAAAACGTTTGCATACCAGCATGTTCGCCAATAAACTAAACACCTATGCTGACCGTTTCGCATTTCAATTGGTAAATGACAAAAAGTCCAAATGCGTTCTAATAGAAGTTTATTCATTGAAAGACAATAAGTTGTTGGATTGTTCCTGTGGCTATTCTTATGCTGATTTGGAAAAAGTGTTGCAAAAGAAATTGAAGAGCCTTTTTTATGTGAGTGCGGAAACCGAAACCGACCCGGAGGGAAACGAAATGTTTCATTTCAACAAGGCCGAGATTTATGAGAATCCATCATTCGATAAATTTTTGAATTTGCTTGATAATGGGTTGATTATGTTTGATATACGCATTGGTTCATATCATTCAGGGAAAAACTACGGTAAGGCTCATGACCACGGAAGTGGTTTCAGGATATTGGAGCAAAACTTGAGTAAACTGTACGCAAGCCATGAGTCAGTCGAATAGCAAACCCCTGATAATTCAATATTTTATATTTTTTCTACATTTTTTTCGCCCCGATTGCCGACTTTTCCTTATTTTAGCCACTTCTTTCGGAAAACTAAAATTGAAGTATTATGCACATCGCAGTAGCAGGCAACATAGGCTCGGGCAAGACGACCCTTACGGGTCTTCTCGCCAAGCATTTCAACTGGGAGCCTCATTATGAGGAAGTTGAACACAACCCTTACCTCGACAGTTTCTATGAGGATATGCAACGCTGGTCGTTCAACATCCAGATTTTCTTCCTCAACAGCCGCTTCCGTCAGGTCATGGACATACGCAACAGCGGGAAGGATGTCATCCAAGACCGCACCATCTACGAGGATGCGCACATTTTTGCGGCCAACCTCTATTCGATGGGGCTGATGGAAACACGTGATTTCGAGAACTACCAGTCGCTGTTCGAACTGATGACGAAGTTCTTGCAACCGCCCGATTTGCTGATTTACCTCCGCGCCTCGGTGCCGACGTTGATTCGGCACATCGCCAAGCGCAACCGCGAGTTCGAGCAGTCGATCAGCATCAGTTACCTGACCAACCTGAACGAGCGTTACGAGAAGTGGATCAGTGAATACAACGACGGCAAACTGCTCATCATCGACACTGACAACATCGAACTCGAGAACCCCGAGGACTTGAGTACGGTGGTCGACAGAATCGAGGCCTCACTCAACGGATTGTTCTAATAGAAAAGACATACGGTTTTCTCTCTAATTTTTTATAAATAAATAATTGAAAATGAAAGTTATAGGAATCATACCATCTCGTTATGCCTCGACTCGTTTCCCAAGCAAGCCTTTACAAATGATTAAGGGCAAGACGATGATTCAACGTGTTTGGGAACAGGCTTGGAAATCGAAATTGGATGCTGTCGTGGTAGCCACCGACGACATTCGTATCGCCGACGAAGTGTTGAAGTTCGGTGGCCAATATGTGATGACCGACCCCAACCATCGCAGCGGCACAGACCGTTGCCGCGAAGCGTTGTATATGGTTGAAGACCAATTTGATGCGGTGGTAAATATACAAGGTGACGAACCTTTCATCGACCCTGCCCAAATCAACCAAGTCATTGATTTGATTGGCTGTGATGATACGCAAATAGCGTCTTTGGCCAAACGCATTGAGGACGAGGATGAGCTATTCAGCCCAAATGTGGTGAAGGTGGTGATGGGCAAGGATGATAACGCATTGTATTTCAGCCGAAATCCCATACCTTTTATGCGCAATTTGGATTATGGCAAATGGCTGCAAAAGGGCGAGTTCTACAAGCATATCGGCCTTTATGCCTACAAGACCGAAACTTTGTGCCAAATCGCTGAAATGCAACCTTCTAAGCTGGAAATGGCTGAGTCGTTGGAGCAATTGCGTTGGTTGGAAAACGGCTTGCGTATCCGTATGGGCATCACGCAAAAGGAAAGCCTTTCTATCGACACGCAAGAAGATCTTGAAAAAGCATTGCAATTTGCTCAGAATCAACTGATAGACTAATATGATTTCGATTGTTGAAGCCATATCGGAACTTTTGTTTGTCCGCGATACCGTTGTGGTGCCCGGCTTGGGTGCCTTCGTGCGGCAAGAGGTTTCGGCAAAGGTGGATGAGGAAACGAACCGTTTTGCGCCGCCTTCGTGCGAGGTTGAATTTGATGCGAATTACCGTGAAGATAATGATTTGATAATCAATTATATTGTGGAGAAAAGTGGTTGCAGTTTGGACGAATCGAGGCATCAGTTGATACTATTTGTGACGGAGGTGTTCAATCAGTTAAAAAACGGCGAGAAGGTTGAGTTGGCCCGTATTGGTACTTTATCGTATAATTCTGATAATCAAATTGTTTTTGAGCCTGACGAAACCGCCAATTACAACCCCGATGCTTTTGGCTTGAGCGGTTTCGAAATGAAACCTGTCGTTAGTGAAGAAGTCGAAGAGGAAACCGAGGAAGAACCAGTGAAAGTCACTAAGGGGGCGTGGATTTTTACCTTTGCCATGTTGTTGATAATAAGCGTTTTGTTCTATTTCAAGGTGTACTATTCGAAAGAAGGGAACGAAAGGCAATTGACCGAGGAGGAAATGGAAAGGCGCACGCCAACAGAGGATTTGCAGATGACCGAGGAAAAGATTACGGAGATGGTGGATCGCATCATTAAGGAAGAGTTGAGCAAGATTCCCATTGAGAAGCCGAGCAAAGACACCATCCGCATTATTGCAGGATGCTATGATCAGGAGGAGTTTGCGGAGCGTATGGTCAATTCGCTGAAAGGCAAAGGTTTCCCGAATGCCTTTAAGGAAAAGCATGGCGAGCGTTGGTTTGTGGCTTACGACCGCTACCATACCGAAGAGGAAGCCTATGCCGCCCTTCGCGAAATCCGCGAATCGGGCAAAGGCAAAGGCTGGATTTTGAAATAGCCCCGTAGGGGCGACAGAATTTAGGCAGGTGGTGTAAACCCCTGCCGATAAAAACGGCGCGGTGGTGTAAACTCCTGCCGGTAAAACCGAAAAAATATGTCAAAAAAGAACAAATTAGAGCGTTTCGCCGAGAACAAGACCTTCCCTAACCTGTTCGAATACAGTTATGAGCGTATTATGGAAGAAGGTTTTCCGCTGCAAGGCAAGTGGCACGAAGAGTTTTTCCACAACGACAACCCCATTGTGCTCGAATTGGGCTGCGGCAAGGGCGAATACACGGTGGGCTTGGCTCGTGCCCATCGCGATATTAATTATATAGGTGTGGACATCAAAGGAGCAAGGATTTGGCGAGGCCTGAAGCAGAGCAACGAGGAAGGCATGAAAAATGTGGCGTTCCTTCGCGCCCGTATCGACCAGATTGAACATTTCTTCGCCAAGGATGAGGTTTCCGAAATCTGGGTCACTTTCCCCGACCCGCATCCGGGCGAGGGCGTGCGCAATGCGCGGCACCGTCTCACTTCGCCTGAGTTTTTGGAGCGGTACCGCAAAATTGTCCGTCCCGACGGCATCCTTAACCTCAAGACGGATAGTCCCATAATGTACGAGTTTACACTGCATGATGTAGTTGAAAAACAAGGTCTTCCACTACTATATGCCACAGATGATCTTTATGCGAATGACGACAACCTCGAAGTGAAGACCATCCGCACCTTCTACGAACAGATGTGGCTCGACCAAGGCTTGACTATCAAGTATATTCGATTTAAGATAAACTCTTAACAATTAAACGATTAAACAATCAACACTTCAACAATATGTACACTGAAAACAAACAACTCTACATTGCGCATTGCGACAACGGACCAATCTATATGGTGGGCAAAATGGCCAACCGCCATGGCTTGATTGCCGGTGCCACGGGCACGGGCAAAACCGTTACCCTACAAGTGCTTGCCGAATCTTTCAGTCAGGCAGGTGTGCCCTGCTTTATGGCCGACATGAAAGGTGACCTCTCAGGCATCAGCCAAGCGGGAAAGATGAGCAGTTTCATCGAGAAACGCCTTCCGGAGTTCTTCCCAGTTGAAAACGCCGAAAGCGACAACTCTCAACACTCAACTTTCAACTCTCAACTCTTTAGCGGTTGCCCCACGCGCTTCTTCGATGTGTTTGGCGAACAAGGCCATCCGCTCCGCGCCACCATCTCCGATATGGGACCGCAACTCTTGGCCCGACTTCTCGGTCTCAACGAAACC
>CACXQO010000120.1 GCA_902769815.1 uncultured Bacteroidia bacterium
CCCATGAAGCCCATCTTCTCATATTCACGAATCTGAGAGGCTTGGGCATTGGCATCGCTGATAAGGTTACCCTTCATTTGAGGCACAAGCACGTTGCCGAGGTTGAACGACAAACCGCCCTTGTAAGCCTGATAGTAACCCATGTTCTTGATGTCGTCAAGGAACTTGGTCGTCACGGCTGTACCTTCCCTACGCACCATGTCGCCGACGATGCTACGCAACGACTTCTTCGTCAACAGTTCATTAATGAAGCCGAAATCGTCAGGCACAACTTGGTTGAAGAGGACGCGGCCTACGGTGGTTTCCACCAACTTCTTGACCAACTTGTCCTCTTCGCGGACATTCACCCTCACCTTAATGATGGCGTGCATATCGGCGCGACCTTCATTGTGGGCGATGATGACTTCCTCCGGCGAATAGAACGACATGCCCTCGCCCTTCACGGGGTGCTCGGGCGTGCTCTTGCGCGGCTTGGTGATATAGTACAGACCCAAAACCATGTCCTGCGAAGGCAGCGTGATAGGCGCACCATTCGAGGGGTTCAGGATGTTGTGCGAAGCCAGCATGAGAATCTGGGCCTCAAGCACGGCGGCATTGCCCAACGGTACGTGGACAGCCATCTGGTCACCGTCGAAGTCGGCGTTGAATGCCGTACACACCAACGGGTGCAAACGAATTGCCTTACCTTCAATGAGTTTCGGCTGGAATGCCTGAATACCCAAACGGTGCAACGTAGGAGCACGGTTCAACAGAATCGGGTGACCCTTCAAAATGTTTTCGAGGATGTCCCAAACGACGGGATCCTTGCGGTCGACAATCTTCTTGGCCGATTTCACGGTCTTGACGATGCCGCGCTCAATGAGTTTGCGAATCACAAACGGCTTGAACAACTCGGCGGCCATGTCCTTGGGCAGACCACATTCGTTCATGTTCAAGTCGGGACCGACCACGATAACGGAACGACCTGAGTAGTCGACACGTTTACCGAGCAAGTTCTGACGGAAACGGCCTTGCTTACCTTTCAGGCTGTCGCTCAACGACTTCAGCGGACGGTTCGAGTCGGTCTTCACCGCGCTCGACTTGCGGGAGTTGTCGAACAAGGAGTCGACGGCCTCCTGCAACATGCGCTTTTCGTTACGCATAATCACATCAGGAGCATTGATTTCCATCAAACGCTTCAGACGGTTGTTGCGGATGATGACGCGACGGTAAAGGTCGTTCAAGTCGGAAGTGGCAAAACGACCGCCATCCAACGGGACGAGCGGGCGCAACTCCGGCGGAGTCACGGGCACCACCTTCACTATCATCCACTCGGGACGGTTTTCGATATGGTTGTTCGCCTCGCGGAACGCCTCAAACACTTGCAGACGCTTCAGCAGGTCTTGCTTGCGCTGCTGAGCCTTCACTTCGTTGGCTTCGGCACGCAGGCGGTTGGCTTCCTCGTCAAGGTTGATGCCTTTCAGCAGGTCATAAATGGCCTCGGCACCCATCTTGGCGATGAACTTATTCGGGTCGTCCTCAGGCAGATACTGGTTCTCAATGGGAAGCATCTCCATCAGGTCAAGATATTCTTCCTCGCTCAAGAATTCGAGTCTGGTCACTTTGCGGCCATCATTGTCGCCAGGAATCTCCTTGCCTTCGAGAAGACCGCCTTGAATCACCACATAACGCTCGTAGTATATGATGGCATCAAGTTTCTTGGTCGGGATGCCCAGCAAAGCACCTATTTTATTAGGCAGCGAACGGAAATACCAAATGTGAGCGACGGGCACCACCAATGAGATATGGCCCATGCGCTCGCGCCTGACCTTCTTTTCCGTCACCTCCACGCCGCAGTGGTCGCAGATGATGTTCTTATAACGGATGCGCTTGTACTTACCGCAGTGACATTCCCAGTCCTTCACGGGGCCGAAAATCCTCTCGCAGAACAAGCCATCGCGTTCAGGCTTGTAGGTACGGTAGTTGATGGTTTCGGGTTTCAGCACCTCGCCGTGAGAACGGGCAAGGATGGATTCCGGCGAAGCCAAACTCACTGTGATACTTGCGAAATTGCTATTTACGATATTATTAGTAGTTGCCATATTTCTGATTTTTTACAAGCGTTTGACATCAATTCAAGACTTTGCCAGACTTATCCTTAAAGGTAATCTCCAAGCCCAAGCCACGGAGTTCGTGGACGAGCACATTGAAGGACTCAGGAATGCCAGGGACAGGCATGTTGTCACCCTTGACGATGGCCTCATAAGCCTTGGCGCGGCCGTTCACATCGTCAGACTTCACGGTCAGAATCTCCTGAAGCACATTGCTGGCTCCGAAGGCTTCCAATGCCCAGACTTCCATTTCACCGAAACGCTGGCCACCGAACTGAGCCTTACCGCCCAAAGGTTGCTGCGTAATCAGCGAGTATGGTCCAATGGAACGGGCATGCATCTTGTCGTCAACCATGTGGTGCAACTTCAGCATGTAGATGTAACCCACAGTGGCGGGCTGGTCGAAAGGTTCGCCGGTTTCGCCGTCATAGAGTTGCATACGACCATTGTCGGGCAAGCCTGCCTTGCGCATATACTGGTTGATTTCCTCCAAAGTGGCACCATCGAAAATCGGGGTGGCAAACTTCAGTCCGAGTTCGTGACCGGCCCAACCGAGCACGGTCTCATAAATCTGACCCAAGTTCATACGCGAAGGCACACCCAACGGGTTCAAAACGATGTCGACCGGAGTGCCGTCGGCGAGGAAAGGCATATCCTCGGCGCGAACAATCTTCGAAACGATACCCTTGTTGCCGTGACGGCCAGCCATCTTGTCACCAATCATCAATTTGCGCTTCTTGGCAACATAGACCTTGGCCATCTGGACGATGCCATTGGGCAACTCGTCGCCTACGCTGGCCACATACTTCTCGCGATTGTACTTGCCTTCGATTTCCTTATACTTGACGGTATAGTTGTCGATGATGGCACCAATCATCTTATTAATCTTGTCGTCAGAAGTCCACTTGTTGGGATTGACGGTCAGATAATCAATGTCATACAACAGTTTGGAGGTAAACTTCACCTTCTTGGGGATAATCATTTCCCTGAAGTTGTTCTGGACACCCGTCGAAGTGTGACCGTTCAGCAAAATCATCAGTTTCTCGACCAGCACATCCTTCAGCGCGGCCAAATCCTTCTTGCAGGCGGCATCGATTTTGGCAATGTCTTCCTTGTCCTTGGCGCGAGCCTTGCGATCTTTTTGCAGGCGTGAGAACAAACGCTTGCCAATGACCACGCCCTTCATCGAAGGACCAGCCTTCAGCGAGGCGTTCTTCACATCGCCAGCCTTGTCGCCGAAGATGGCGCGGAGCAGTTTCTCTTCCGGCGTCGGGTCCGATTCGCCCTTAGGCGTAATCTTTCCGACGAGGATGTCGCCCTCCTTGACCTCGGCACCCACGCGGATGATACCGTGTTCGTCCAAGTCCTTGGTGGCGTCGGTGCTCACATTCGGGATGTCGTTGGTCAACTCTTCCAAACCACGCTTCGTATCGCGCACCTCAAGGGTGAACTCCTCGATGTGAATGGAGGTGAACAAATCTTCCTTCACGATGCGCTCCGAAATCACGATGGCATCCTCATAGTTGTAACCCTTCCAAGGCATGAAGGCCACTTTCAGGTTGCGGCCCAAGGCCAAGTCGCCGTTTTGGGTGGCATAGCCTTCCGTCATGATTTGGCCGGAGGTCACATGCTGGCCCCTACGCACGATAGGCTTGATGTTGATGCTGGTGTTCTGGTTGGTACGGGCGTACTTGGTGAGTTCGTAGGTCTTCACGTCGTCGTCGAAACTGACCAAACGCTCATCGTCAGTGCGGTTGTATCTGACCACGATTTTCTTCGAGTCGACGAAGATGACCTCGCCGTCGCCCTCGGCAGTGATAAGAACGCGCGAATCCTTGGCAACAGAGCGTTCAATACCAGTGCCCACGATGGGACTTTCGGGATTCATCAAAGGTACGGCCTGACGCATCATGTTCGAACCCATCAGGGCACGGTTGGCGTCGTCGTGCTCCAGGAATGGAATCAACGAAGCGGCGATGGAGGCAATCTGGTTGGGACCTACATCCATCAAATTGATTTCCTCTGGCGAAACGATAGGATAGTCAGCGATATAACGCGCCTTGATTTCCTTGTCTATGAATCTTCCCTCGTCATCCACAGGAGTGGTGGCTTGGGCGATAATCTTGTCTTCCTCAAATTCGGCGGTGAGGTAAACCGGCTTTTTATTGAAATCGACCACACCATCCTTCACCTCGCGGTAAGGCGTTTCGATGAAGCCCAAATCGTTGATCTTTGCGAACACGCAAAGCGAAGAAATCAAGCCGATGTTGGGGCCTTCAGGGGTCTCAATCGTACACAGACGGCCATAGTGCGTGTAGTGAACGTCACGCACCTCGAAACCGGCACGGTCGCGCGACAGACCACCGGGACCGAGTGCCGAAATACGACGCTTGTGCGTGATTTCAGAAAGCGGGTTGGTCTGGTCCATGAACTGCGACAACTGGTTCGTTCCAAAGAACGAGTTGATGACCGACGACAGTGTCTTGGCGTTAATCAGGTCGATAGGTGTAAACACCTCATTGTCACGAACATTCATACGCTCGCGGATGGTACGGGCCATACGAGCCAAACCCACGCCAAACTGGGCTTGCAACTGCTCGCCCACGGTGCGGATGCGGCGGTTGCTCAAGTGGTCAATATCGTCGATTTCGGCCTTGCTGCTCAACAGTTCGACCAAATATTTGATGATGGCGATGATGTCTTCCTTCGTCAGGACTTTGATGTCATCGGAAATGGAAAGGTTGAGTTTGCGGTTGATGCGGTAGCGGCCAACCAAACCCAAATCATATCTCTTGTCAGAGAAGAACAACTTGTCGATGATGCCACGGGCCGTTTCCTCATCGGGCGGCTCGGCGTTGCGCAACTGGCGGTAGATATATTCGACGGCTTCCTTCTCCGAATTGCAAGTGTCTTTTTCCAAGGTCTTGAAAATGACCGAATAGTCGGAAACCCTATCATTCTCGTCACGCTCGGCCTCACGGTGCAGCAGGATGGTCTTCACGCCGCTGTCGACGATTTTCTGGATGTTCTCTTCGTCGAGCACAACGTCACGGTCGATGATGACCTCATTACGCTCGATGGAAACACATTCCCCCGTATCTTCATTGACGAAGTCTTCAAAGTAGGTGTGAAGCACACGGGCTGCCAATCTGCGACCGATGACGCGCTTCAGTCCAGCCTTCGAAACCTTCACTTCCTCAGCGAGGTTGAAGATGTCGAGGATGTCCTTGTCGGTCTCGTAGCCAATGGCACGCAGCAAGGTGGTGATAGGTAACTTTTTCTTACGGTCGATGTAGGCATACATGACGTTGTTAATATCGGTCGAGAACTCCATCCAAGATCCTTTGAACGGGATGATACGAGCCGAATACAACATCGTGCCGTTGGCGTGCTGGCTTTGACCGAAGAACACACCGGGGGAGCGGTGCAATTGCGAGACCACGACGCGCTCGGCTCCGTTGATGACGAAAGTGCCACGCGGCGTCATGTACGGAATCATGCCGAGATACACGTCTTGCACGACGGTCTCAAAATCTTCGTGTTCCTCATCGTTGCAGGAAAGTCTCAACTTTGCCTTGAGAGGAACGCTATAGGTTAGTCCACGCTCGATGCACTCCGGGATGCTATAGCGTGGGGCATCGATGAAATAATCAAGAAATTCGAGAGTAAAATTGCCTCTTGCGTCGGTGATGGGGAAATTCTCGGCGAAGACCTTGTAGAGGCCTTCGTTTTTCCTGTTGTCGGGATTGGTCTCCAGTTGGAAGAAGTCCTGGAAAGACTGAAGTTGAATATCCAGAAAATCAGGATATTCGAACGACTTTTTTATTGACGCGAAGCTGATTCTTTCAGTTGATTGTGTTGCCAAGGTTTTATTGTTTTTAGGTGATGTAATGGGAAAGACGAACTAACGAAAAGAGGAAATTTCGCTTAAAGCGAAAAATCGGCACAAACCTCAGCCCCTATTTGGGACTGAGGTTGAATGCCGTTATTTACGGAGATGAATCCTTTATTTCACTTCCACTTCTGCACCGGCCTCTTCGAGTTGAGCCTTCAATGCATTAGCTTCGTCTTTGCTCACGCCTTCCTTCAGAGCCTTAGGAGCTGCGTCAACGAGTTCCTTGGCTTCCTTCAGACCGAGGCTGGTGAGTTCCTTCACCAACTTCACGACGGCCAGCTTCTGAGCACCAGCGGATTTCAGAATGACGTCGAATGAAGTCTTTTCCTCAGCAGCGGCAGCAGCGCCACCAGCACCAGGAGCAGCAGCAACAGCAACAGCGGCGGCTGCGGGTTCAATACCGTATTCTTCCTTCAGGATGTTAGCGAGTTCGTTCACTTCCTTCACGGTGAGATTGACTAATTGTTCAGCAAAAGCTTTAAGATCTGCCATTTTACTTTTATTTTTAATTGTTAATACTTGCTTTTAATGTTTTGAATGATTCACATTCGATTTTTATTCTGGTCTTTCAGACAAAGTTTCGAGAATACCGCTCAACTTGTGGCCTCCTGATTGCAAACCGCTGATGACGTTCTTCATCGGCGATTGCAGCAAGGCAATGACGTCGGCAATGAGGTCGTTCTTCGACTTGATGTTGCACAAAGCGTCGAGCATTTCGTCGCCAATGTAGCAACATTCCTCAATGTAAGCGCCCTTCAGGATGGGACGGTCACTGGTCTTACGGAAATTCTTTATCAGTTTGGCGGGAACATTGCCGGTCTCGCAAAACATGACGGCGGTCGATCCTTTCAGAACGTCGTACAGGCTCTCAAAGTCCTTGTCCATCTGCTGCATGGCCTTATGGAAAAGGGCGTTCTTCACAACGATCATTTTCACACCACTATTGAAGCATTGCCTTCTGAGCTGGGTGGTCTTCTCGGCGTTGAGGTCAGACACATCCGTCAGGTAGAAGTTGGGGCATGCCTTCAATTCACTGAGCATGGAGTCGATGAGGACTTGTTTATCTTCTTTTCTCATTTCAATAACTTCCTTTCAATTTAGTTTGCTACTGATTTGACATCGATCTGCACACCCGGGCTCATCGTGCTAGAGATATAGATGCTCTTCACATAGGTACCTTTAGCAGCTGCTGGTTTCAACTTGATAACGGTTTGGATCAGTTCCTTGGCGTTATCAAAAATCTTAGTTCCTGTCTTGGGGTTAGGCATCAAGCCACGGGGACCGAGAATACGGCCCAGGGCGCCAACCTTAGGCATGATGTTAGGGGTGGTGATCACAACGTCAATATCGGTCCAACCGTCTTTAATCTTCTGGATGTACTCATCCAGACCGACGTAATCAGCACCAGCGTCTAAAGCTTCCTGTGCCTTGTCAGGGTTGCAAAGAACCAAGACGCGCACGACTTTACCCGTACCGTGGGGCAGCGTGACCGAGCCGCGGACCATCTGGTTGGCCTTACGCGGGTCGACGCCCAAACGGATGTTCAAGTCAACTGAAGCATCGAATTTGGTGTAAGTGATTTGTTTTACGATATTAACCGCTTCACTCAAGGAGTAACTCTTGCTTTTGTCGAACTTAGCCAAAGCTTCTTTCCTCTGTTTGGATACTTTTGACATTTAATTAACTTTTTTTTGTTCTACAAATGCTTGAAAGAACTTAGTCTTTCTTTAAAGGTGATTCGCCGGTTACCTTCACTCCCATGCTGCGAGCCGTTCCGGCGACCATTGACATGGCCGACTCGACGGTGAAACAATTCATGTCCTTCATCTTGTTGGTGGCGATTTCACGAACTTGGTCCCAAGTCAACGAACCGACTTTCGTACGGTTGGGTTCCTTGGATCCGCCTTTGATCTTCGCTGCCTCAATGATGGACACCGCCACGGGCGAAGCCTTCACGATGAAATCGAAAGACTTGTCCTTGTAAACAGTGATGATGACGGGCAAAACCTTGCCAGCCTGATCCTGTGTACGGGCGTTGAACTGCTTGCAGAATTCCATGATGTTCACACCCTTCGAACCCAAAGCGGGTCCGACGGGCGGAGCGGGATTCGCGGCTCCTCCTTTAATTTGCAGTTTGATTAATCCGCTTACTTCTTTTGCCATTTCTAAATCCTTAATTAAGTGTAATTAGGCAACAATTTTAACTCACAAATACTGGTCAACTTTCCAACTTCACTTGGAAGAAACTCAGTTCCAAAGGCGTCTTGCGACCAAAAATCTTCACGGCCACCTTCAGCTTCTTCTTCTCTTCGTTCACCTCTTCGATGATGCCGTTGAAAGTGCTGAAAGGACCATCGTTGACAATGACGGACTGTCCCACCATAAACATGACATCGCTTCCTGCGCCCATGCCTTGAAGTTCATCCATCTTGCCGAGGATTCGCTTCACCTCGATGGGGCGAAGCGGGTCAGGCTCACCGTTTGTACCCAGAAAACCAAGCACATTCGGAACATTCTTGATAACATGAACGACCTCGCCAACCAAAACGGCTTCAACAAGCACATAGCCCGGCAAATAGTTACGCTCCTTGCATACCTTCTTGCCGTTCTTGACTTCGAAATACTTCTCGGTCGGAATCAAAATAGTTGGGATGAGGTCTTGCAGGTTCATTCTCTTGATTTCGGATTCGAGGTATTCCTTTACCTTTTTCTCCTTACCAGAGATGGCCTTGACCACATACCACTTCTTTTCACTCGTGTCGCTCATCTTCCAGTCAAATTAATAAGTTAGCCAATAAATGCTCATCAAGATTCAACATTCAATCTATCAGAGGCCATAGAACACTTCTAACAGATTTTTGAAGGAGATGTCCATCAAAAAAACCACCAAGGCGATTATTAGGGAAGCAATGGACACAACAATCACGCTACTTCTCAGTTCACTCCAAGTAGGCCATGAAACCTTTTCCTTGAGTTCGTTGTAGCACTCTTTAATGTAGTTTACAAATTTCATCTTCTATTGAACCTTAATAAAAAGCACGGGTGGAAAGACTCGAACTCTCGACACGTGGTTTTGGAGACCACCGCTCTACCAACTGAGCTACACCCGTAGGATAAGGGTGGGTGTTATCCCACCCTTACATTATTGATTTGTTGATCAATCGTCGATGATTTCAATCACCTGACCAGAGCCAACGGTACGGCCACCTTCACGGATAGCGAAACGGAGCCCCTTGTCCATGGCGATGTCGGCAATCAACTTAACATCGATGGTGACGTGGTCGCCAGGCATGACCATTTCCATTCCATCAGGAAGGGTGATTTCACCAGTAACGTCGGTGGTTCTGAAGTAGAACTGAGGACGATACTTGTTGCGGAACGGGGTGTGACGGCCACCTTCTTCCTTGCTCAGGACGTAGACCTGACCTTTGAAGTGGTGGTAAGGCTTCACCGAACCGGGCTTGGCAATAACCATACCACGGCGGATTTCGTCCTTGTCGATACCACGGAGCAGCAGACC
>CACXQO010000121.1 GCA_902769815.1 uncultured Bacteroidia bacterium
GAGTGGCAAGTCACGGAACTGGCCTTGTCGTACTACCTGCCTTCGGGCTGGGAGTTGGTGAACGACCGTTTGAGTGGCGATATGACCGGCAACGAAGGCGCGAAGCACATCGACCTCCGCGACGACCGCGCCTACTTCTACTTCGACCTGATGCCGCGCTCGAAGAAGACCTTCACCCTGAAGGCCAACGCCACCTACGAAGGCAACTACATGATTCCTGCCGTGCGCTGCGAGGATATGTACAACAACGAAATCTTCTATCAAGTGCCCGCTCGTGGGTGTGTGGTGAAGTGAATTATGCAATGATGTGAAAATTTTGGGGCGGGCATGTGTGTCCGCCCTTTTTTTGGAATAAAATTGCTAATATTGCAGTTTCAAAAGGCAACACTATGAGCAAGTCGATAAACATTTTGGACAAGGATTATATCCAATGGATTAAGGAGTTAAGCAGCCGTTACCGCAGAAGCCAGATCAAGGCGGCGGTGAAGGTGAACGAAGAGATGCTGCGGTTTTATTGGGAACTGGGGCGGGATATTGTGGAGAAAAAGGCCGAAAGTCGATGGGGCAGCGGGTTTATGAAGAATTTGAGTTATGATTTGAAAGCAGCCAACCCTGATGCTACTTGTTTTTCGCAAACGAACTTGTTGTATATGAAGAACTTCTATCTTCTTTTTCCTCCCCAAACGGAAATTGCTCCCCAAGTTGGGGAGCAATTGGAGCCAGCAAACAAAATCACTCCCCAACTTGGGGAGCAAAATAAAACTGTTCGAGTTGAACAAGCTGGCACTCCTTTGTTTATGATTCCTTGGGGACATTATAAACTCTTGATTGATAAATTCAAGAAGAAAATGTCTCACAAAGAAGCCTGGTTTTATGTGACAAAAACCATAGAAAACGATTGGAGTAGAGATATGTTGCTTAATGTTATTGACTCCGACCTTTATCATCGTGAAGGAAAGGCTTTGTCAAATTTTTGTTCAACATTGCCCAAGGAATTAGGAAGTCTCGCCCAAGAACTTACAAAAGATCCATACAATTTTGCTTTCACGGGGATTACTGGGCGTTACAACGAGCGTTTGTTAAAGGATGCCCTGTTAGACAATATTACCCGATTTTTGGTGGAACTTGGGACGGGATTTGCATACGTAGGCAAGGAATATCGTTTGCAAGTGGGCGAGCGGGAGCAGTTCATAGATTTGCTATTTTATAACCTGAATCTGTCCTGTTATGTGGTGGTTGAGGTGAAAATCGGGAAGTTCGAGTTTGCCGACGTGGGGCAGTTGGGAGGCTATGTCGTTTCGTGCAACCATATTCTTCGCAAGGAAGGCCGCGACAATCCCACCATTGGCCTGCTCATCTGCAAGGAGAAAGACCGCATCCAAGCCCAATATGCCTTGGAATCGAGCAGCCAGCCTTTGGGGATCTCGGAGTACGAGTTGGAAAAGTTCTATCCCGAAAGAATAGAAGGCACGATTCCGACCATCAAGGAGATTGAGGAGAAGTTGAAGGATTTTCTGGGGTGATGGAAATGGTTTGAGGAAAATTTGCTAATATTGCAGTTTGAATTAAACAGTTTGTGACATGAAGGATTATCTACAACTTGGAATAGAAAAAGGATTGGTTTCTTTCAATGAAGATAAGTCTCGTATTACCTACTATACTATTCCTCAAAATAAGTCTTACAAATATAGTGACCCTGAAGAAAAAGTAAGGGCCGAGGTATTTCTTCAACTGGTTTTGGATTATGGTTATCCCATCAAGAAGGTACAATTGGAAGTACAAGTACCACGACGGACTCCTAATGATTGGGCTGACATTGTTGTTTTCAATGACGATGAATGTTTGAGTCCATATATAGTAGTAGAGTGTAAGCACAAAGATGTATCAGAACAAGAATTTGTTCAGGCTATAGAGCAAGGATTTGGCAATGCAAATTCATTAAAAGCGCATTTCTTGTTAGTGACGTCAGGAATCAAAACACTCGCTTATAATGTGGCGGATTATAAATCGTTAGAACGAGTTGCAAATAGAATTCCTAAAATCCCAGGTTATGGACAAACGGAAATCAATGTTGCCAGATTTTATAAAGGAGGTGTTGATGAAGACGGGAATGTACAAGAAGACTTGAGAGTTATATCAGAAGACGAACTTAGAAAAGTGTTTGCCAATGCTCATCAAGCGCTATGGGCTGGTGGAAAACGTAATCCTTCGGAAGCTTTTGATGAACTGGATAAAATCATCTTTTGTAAAATATATGACGAACGCGCAATACGCAAACGTGGAGTTCCCTACGATATGCAATTATTCAAGGGAGAAAAGCCTACAAAGTTATTAGAAAGGGTAAATCGTATATACAAGAAAGGTGAAGAAAAAGAGCCAGAAGTATTCAATTCTCCTATTAAATTGAATGAAAACGAAATAACGACTATAGTAGAGTTCCTTCAAGAAGTTAATTTAGGCGATACCGATCTTGATAGTAAGGGAAAAGCTTTTGAAGAGTTTATTGGATCATACTTTCGTGGTGAATTTGGTCAATACTTTACTCCGAGAAACATCGTGAAGTTTATAGTGAGTGTATTGCCCATTACAAATGAAGATAGGGTTTTAGACACATCTTGCGGAAGTGGTGGTTTCTTGTTGTATGCTCTTGATAAAATTCGCAAACAAGCAGATGATATGGCCAAAGAAGGATACTTCAAAGATCCTATTGAGCAATATAATTATTGGCACGATTTTGCCAAAAACAACTTGTACGGAATTGAAATTAGTGACCAAATTTCTCGCACAGCTAAAATGAACATGATTATTCACGATGATGGTCATACAAATGTCATCAACTGTGATGGATTGCTTGATATTGAGAACAAAAAGCATGAAGAAGGCGAAACTGAAGAGGAGAGAAATGCAATTGATGCATTTAACAGAAACACTATTGAAAGCCAGACTTCTAACAAGAATTTTAAACCCAATAGTTTTAAGTACATCATTACGAATCCTCCTTTTGGGTCTTCAGTAAAAGCTACTGAACATTCGTATATGAAAAACTATCGCATGAGTATTAAACAAACTGATTGGCTTGATGGATTGATAGGAGAAAAACAAAACTCTTCTGTTCGTGCAAATCAAAGCACGGAAGTGTTGTTTATCGAACAGTGCTGGAGATTTTTAGAACCTCATGGGATATTAGCAATTGTTATTCCTGACTCGATTCTTACTAATAGCAGTATGCAATATGTACGAACTGAAATAGAAGAAAAATATCGTATTATTGCAATTGTGTCGTTGCCTCAAACTGCTTTTATGGCAAATGGAGCTGGGGTGAAATCTTCTGTTATGTTTCTACGAAAATATACAACAGAGGAAACAGATAATATTATTAGCATAAAGCAACGCATTCAAACTTCAATATGGGAGAGTCCAACGGCAAAGAGTGAAGTTAGAAAATTACAGAAAGAATGCAAAGAGAAGATACGTTTGCTTCTTCGAAATGATTCGTATAAAGAAAACAAGGAAAAGATTGATGAAGAATACAAAATAAGAATAGAAAAGGTAAAGGAAGTTATTCTTAGTGCCTATACAAGTGAATGTCAAAAAGTATTACCAGATTATCCTATTTTCATGGCTATTGCAGAAGAAATAGGTTATGATGCTACTGGAAAGAAAACGTCCAATAATGAGTTGGATGTGATTAGTGAAGAGCTAAAGAAGTTTATTGCTGCGTTATGAATTATCAAGTTCCTCAAAATATTGACCCTAACAAGATTTTTCTTGTCAATCGTTCTGAGATTGAAGGAAGATTAGATCCTGAACAATTTCATAAAGAACGAATACTTGCTATAGAAAGAATAAAGGGAACGGGTAATTATATGCCTCTTTCTTCTATTGCGTCTTTCACAAAGACGATAACAACTCATATTGAACAAGGCCAGAAATATGTGGGGTTAGAAAACATTATTAGCGAATATGGTGATTATTTTGAAACAAAAGAAAAACAAAGTATATCAAGTGCCGCCATCTTCAAAAAAGGTAATATACTATTTCCCAAACTTAGACCTTATTTAAATAAAGTATTTTACGCCTCTTTTGATGGTATTTGTTCTACAGAATTTTATGTCTTAGAATCTAGAATAGTTGATGCAGAGTACTTGTCAATTTATTTAAGAAGTTCTATGGTTGTTAATCAAACCAAGCATCTTGTGACAGGGAATACTCTACCTCGATTGCAAACTGAGGACGTCAAAAGATTGTTAGTTCCTGTTCCTTCTACTGTCATTCAAAAAAAAATAATCGATTGTTACAATTCAGCATACGACAAAAAGGGTCAAAAAGATCAACAGGCAGATAACCTATTACAAAGCATTGATAATTATATGCTATGCAAGTTAGGCATTAAACTGCCCCATATGGAATCACAAACATTACAGGATAGAATGTTTATAGTGAATAAAAGTGTTTTGGAAGAGCGACTTGACCCTTATTATTCACAAGAGTATTTCAGGAACGCTTTTGAGGTATTAGAATCATGCAAATATCCAGTAGTGAATCTCAAAGAAATATCAAAACTCATAACAAGTGGAATTACGCCAAAGTCAGGTGGTGATGCATATACTGAGGATAAAAGCATTGGCGTTCCATTTGTCAGAAGCGGCAATATTTCAATTGACGGGGAATTAAATTATGACGACCTGTTATATTTGAAACCAGAAATTCACGAAAATGTAATGAGTTCTTCTAAACTAAAAAAAGACGATATACTAATAGCGATTGTAGGTGCTACGATTGGTCAAGTGGGTATTTATCTTTCCGAGGGTGAGGCCAACATAAATCAAGCGATTGCACTTGTGAGATTAAAAGAAGGGTATAATGTTCAATTTATAAAAGAATTAATAAAGTCAAGTGTTGGGCAGCTTTCACTTAATCGACTGAAACGTCCTGTTGCGAGAGCAAATATCAATTTAGAAGAAGTCTCCAGAATAAAAGTAGTTTTGCCTCCTAAAGAAAAGCAGGAAGAAATAGTAGATCTTATTTCCGAGATGAGAGCGCAAGCTAAGAAACTTCAAGCTGAAGGGGCGGAGATTTTGCAAAAGGCCAAAATGGAAGTGGAACGGATGATACTTGGATAATATTGATGATTATGGATAGATCAGATTTTGCTCAAAGGCTGAATTCAATTGTCATTCCAGAAGGAATATCTGAAGAAGAACGCAACAAAAGCGTTCTGCCTATTTCTGAAGCCTTGGTTCAGATGATGCCAAATAGTCTATTCAGATATAGGCCATGTGACGAAAACAATCCTGAACAACTCAAGAATAACATAAAAGCATTTCGGGATGATAACATTTACGCATCTACCGCAGACAAATTCAATGATCCGTATGATACATTAGTGAGATATGATATTAATGGCATAAAAGAATTGGTTAGTTCATTGTTTTTACCCGATACTTTGATTCAGATAAAGAGATATCTTGAGCAAGGAAATAACCTCCCTGAATCTTGGAAGCAATATTATCCCAGTTTAGATTTAGATAACTTGAAAACACAATTTATTGATTTTGATATAAATACGGCAGAAGAATATATTGAAAACCAGAAAAAGAAAGTCCTTTCAAACATTGATTTCTATTATCCGATATTGGCGGAAATGAGCAAAAGGTTTGTCACAATTGCTTGTTTTTGTGAGAGTGTCCAGTCAATAGCAATGTGGAGCCACTATGCTTGTTCTCATCAAGGTTTTGCTTTAGAATATAATTTTAGAGCAACATTGATAAAAGGCGTTGAAAATTGTGCATTATTCCCAGTGATTTATGATGATGAGCGTTATGATGCATCTTCTTTTATGGCATACAGTTTTCTAAATCTTATGGGAGTCAAAATACTGAATCCAGATGCCATGTCTCACATTAAATGCTCACTGCACAAAGCAAAACTATGGGAATACGAAAAAGAATGGCGAATACTTAATTACACACCACGAATTACAATTACGGACGTTCCGTCTGTAATTCATTATCCACCAATTGCAATATATTATGGAGCAAGAATGCCTTTCCAAATAAAAATGCAATTACATGAAATCGCTCAAAGTAAAAAGATGACGGAATATGAAATGTTCATAGATTATTCTTCTCCGAAATATGAAATGTGCTATAGGTTGTTTAATGGATGAATTATTGTCGCATTTACATAACTGCATCTGTGATTATGGCTTAACCTAATGTTAGAATGGATTATATGGCAAAGACCATTTACAAGGAAATATTGAATTTAGGATAAAGAATGAACACCAAACCAAACATAATGCTCAGCACATCGGTGTATGGATTTGAGCGGGATATTGTTCAAATCTGTGCATTGCTGAAAGAATTGGGCTACAATGTGTGGAACACTTGTTCAGGCGAATTAGCAATTCGCCCGCAGTGAGTATAAGAATTTGTAATTGGTAAACAACAAATGAAAAATAGTAGGATAAACCAGATGCTTACCGTTTCGAGATAAAAAGACAACAAAGTAGAAATATGGAACAATCTCAAATAACAATGGATTATATTCAGGCAGTAAAAGCCATCAAACAGGCCATTTTGGAGAGCCGTTATAGGGCGGCTCGTTTGGTGAACAAGGAGGTGCTTGCCCTTTATTATGCCATTGGGGGCTTTATTTCGTTGAGAAGTAGGACAGCCCAATGGGGCACCAATGCCATCGGAGTCATTTCCGAATTGTTGCAGCAAGAACTGCCTGGATTGCGCGGCTTTTCGGAAACGAACATCAAGCGAATGCGTATTTTTTACGAGGAGTGGAGAGGGCTGTTTGAAAATCGTCCGCCAGTAGCGGACGAATTAACGGACGTGATTATCCCTATGGGTAGCAATTTTATCAACTATCGAAAAAGATCCTGGTTCACGAACTACAACGATAAACGCCAGTACTGGCATACCCGTCAAGAGTGTTGAACGTCATCTTTCTGAATTAAGTCGTGTAGGTATAATACATTATCAAGGGTCAAAAAAGACAGGAGGATATTACATTGCAAATCAGGATAATAATTTGTAGTATGTAAAAATGAGGGAGTAAGTGAGGGAATAAATGAGGGAGTAAATGAGGGAGTAAATGCAACCATTCAAAAAACATAAAAAACTCAAAATAGTATTGCTGGTTTTGGTCGGCCTTTTCATAGCCTTCCTCTGCATCCCCACGCCGAGCTTCGACAAGCCCTATTCCACCGTCTTGACGCCAATGGCGTTTTCCGGCCACTGACAACTATTCCCCGAAATATGTTGCCTGCCTGCTGGAGTATGAGGACCGATGGTTTTTCTTTCATCCGGGCTTCAATCCTGTGGCTTTCGTGAAGTCGTTCATCGAGAATGTGAAGGCTGGCGAGGTGGTCAGAGGCGGAAGCACGATTTCAATGCAGGTGGTGAGAATGTCGCGCGACAACCCGCCACGGACATACGCCGAGAAGTTATGGGAAGTGATTTTGGCCATGCGCCTCGAACTGCGCTATTCCAAGAAGTCCATCCTCAATATGTATGCCGCCAACGCGCCCTTCGGGGGCAATGTGGTGGGCATCGATGCGGCGGCGTGGCGTTATTTCCACACTACGCCCGATGAACTTTCATGGGCGGAGGCGGCCACCCTTGCGGTGCTGCCCAATGCGCCGGCTTTGATTCACCCGGGCCGCTCCCGTGAGCGTTTGCAGCAGAAACGTGATGACTTGCTGCAACGCCTACCACATTCCAAGACCTTCATTCCCAATCGGTTCCAAGTTCCCGAACTCTCCGAGGAGGACTGCGAATTGGCCATGATGGAAAACATCCCCGACAAGCCTTTCGAGATGCCCATGTTAGCCTACCATTACCTCAGCGACCAAGACAAACAACACCACGGGGAACAAATCACCTCAACCCTCGACTACCGTTTGCAGCAGTCCGTGATGGAAATCATGAACCGCCACCACGAGACCAATGTGATGAACAATATCGATAATGCCGCTGTGTATATTATTGATTACCTGAATGATGAAATCATCGCATACGTTGGAAACAACATGAACGCCTCCGATGCCG
The DNA here is from genome assembly GCA_902769815.1 of uncultured Bacteroidia bacterium. Classification (GTDB taxonomy): domain Bacteria; phylum Bacteroidota; class Bacteroidia; order Bacteroidales; family F082; genus Limimorpha. The sequence continues at coordinate 8,064 of CACXQO010000121.1, forward strand.
CTATGGTCGACATGGTGAAGGCGCAACGTTCCACGGGCAGCATTTTGAAGCCATTCCTCTTTGCCGCCATGCTTGATGAGGGCACTTTGTTGCCCGAAATGGTTTTGCCCGACATCCCCATGAGCCTTTCGGGATTCACGCCGAAAAACTACAGCGGCGAATATTGGGGCGCGGTGCCTGCCGACAAAGCGCTGCAAAACTCGCTCAACGCGCCGTTTGTACACCTGTTGCGCGAATACGGCCAGCAGCGTTTCCATTCCTTGTTGAAACAACTGCCGCTGAAAGGTATCGTCTTCGATGCAGAGCACTACGGCCTGTCGCTCATCGTGGGTGGGGCAGAGGCTTCGCTTTACGACATCACCAATGCCTACGCGAAAATGGGGCGCAAGTTGGCGGCGCATGTCAACGAACAGTTTGATGCTCAGGTGGATGAAGGGATTTCTCCTTTTTCCGCTGAGGCCATCGCCGAAACCTTCCATGTGATGCTCGGCCTCACACGACCTACAAACCAGATAGGGTGGGGCGGGTTCTCCTCATCGGTGCAAGTGGCGTGGAAAACGGGCACCAGTTTCGGCTTCAAGGATGCTTGGGCGGTGGGTCTCACCGACCGTTATGTCGTGGGCGTTTGGGCAGGCAATTCCGATGGCGAGGGTCGTCCCGGACTGACGGGCGTGGGCGCGGCGGCCCCCTTGTTGTTCGACTTGGTTTCCAAGTTGAACGACAGTTACCGCTATCCCGCCAACACCTCGGAAAGCGTTGAGATTGAGGTTTGTGCGGAGTCGGGCTACCCCAAGTCGGAGTTTTGCCAGCACACGAAGAAGATTCGCGTTTGCAATGTGGAGAACAAGACGGGCGTGTGTCCCTATCATAAAAAGGTGTTTTTGGATGCGTCGCGCCAGTATCAAGTGCGCCCCGACTGCTATTCCGTCGACCAGAAATGCTACGATGTTTTTTATGTCTTGCCGCCCGTGATGGAGTGGTTCTACAAGAAACATTCGCCGATGTTCCGCCCGTTGCCGGCTTTCTATCCGGGCTGTGGCACTGCCCATCCTGATGAGGTGATGGCCTTCGTCTATCCCAAAAGCGACGCCAAGGTTACCATCCCCATCGGTATCCGTGGCGACCGCCAACAGGTCATCTTTGAAATCGCGCACCGCAACCCGCAAAAAACAATTTATTGGACCTTGAACGACCAATTCCTTGGCCAAACCCGCCTCAACCACCAAATGCCCATTGATGTGGAAAAAGGCACTTATCGCCTCCGTTGCGTGGATGAGGATGGGGTGGAATTGAACCGGAAAATTGTGGTGCAATAGAGCGGCCCTTCGACAGGCTCAGGGACCGCAGTTTACCACGAATAAGCCTCAGCAGTCATCCATTTGCCCTGAACTTTCAAGGTTTGTTCGATGATGTCGCGGACGGCTCCTTTGCCGCCGGGTCTTTCGCTGATGAACTTGCTGATTTCCTTCACTTCGGGCACGGCATCGGCGGGGCAAGCGGGCACGCCCACTTCCTTCATCACTTGAATGTCGGGGATGTCGTCGCCCATGAAGATGATTCGGTTGGTATCAATGCCTTTGCGGTTTGTGTACTCCTTGAGTTTCAGTACTTTGTTCGCTACGCCGGTGAACACATCCGTCACGCCGAGGCTGTTCATCCTGACTTCCATCGAAGGGCAAATCGCACCCGAAATGACGGCCACCTTGTAGCCCAATTTGACGGCCAGTTGCAAAGCATAGCCGTCTTTCACGTTGGTGGCGCGCAAGGGATGCCCCTCAAAGTCGCAAAAAACGGTGCCATCGGTCATTACGCCGTCAAAATCAAATATAAAAGTGGTAATTTTGGAAAACAAGAATTCAATTTCTGTCATGGTGAGGTCGTTTTTATGCTCCAAAAATAGGGAATTTTCGGCAAATACGGTTTGATAACGCAAAAATGCGTAAATTTGCACCCTATTTTTGAAATTATGAGAGTCAGACATCAAACGGA
>CACXQO010000122.1 GCA_902769815.1 uncultured Bacteroidia bacterium
CCATTCCATCAAATTGTTGTACTTTTGTCTGCTCAAAAAACAAAGAATCATGATTAAAGAGAACCTATTGAAAATAAAAGCGACATTGCCAGAAGGCGTGACTTTGGTAGCCGTCAGCAAAACGAAGCCCGTCAGCGACTTGCAGGAAGCCTACGATGCCGGACAGCGCGTTTTCGGCGAAAACCATGCCCTTGAGATGCGCGACAAGCATGATGCACTGCCGCAAGACATCCAATGGCACTTCATCGGCCACTTGCAGACCAACAAAATCAAATACATCATCCCTTTCGTCACGCTCATCCACAGCATCGACTCGGCCAACCTGCTCGAAGCCGTTAACAAGGAAGCCAAAAAGCACGACCGCGTTGTGGACTGCCTGCTGCAATTCCATATCGCGCAAGAGGAAACCAAATTCGGCCTTGATATGGAAGAAGCCCGACAACTGCTTGATTCAGAAGCGTTCAAACAGATGGAAAACGTGCGCATTTGCGGTGTGATGGGCATGGCCACCTTCACCGACGACGAGGAAGAAGTGCGCAAGGAATTCAATCACCTGAAAGCGATTTTCGACACGCTGAAACACGATTATTTCGCTAACCAGCCACAGTTCAAGGAGATTTCGATGGGCATGTCGGACGACTATCCGATTGCTGTCGAGGAAGGCGCAACGATGGTGCGTGTGGGGAGCAAAATTTTTGGAGCAAGAAACTATAATTAATGCGGAATGCGCCCATTCCGCATTCCGCATTCCTAATTCCGAATTAAAAATGATATGACTTCTTTAATACCTTTATTACTACTCGCCATCGGTTTCGTCGTCTTGATTTTGGGCGCGAACTGGCTCGTCAATGGGGCCACCAGCGTGGGCATCCGCGCGAAATTGTCGCCACTCATCATCGGCCTGACCATCGTGGCTTTTGGCACTTCGTTGCCTGAAATGATTGTGAATGTGTTCTCGTGCATCAAAGGCAGTCCGGGCTTGGCCATCGGCAACATCATCGGGAGCAACACGATGAACCCACGCTTGCCATCACTCTGATGGCCAATTATTTCTTCACGGGTCAAGCACGCACAATCAACTGGATGGAAGGCCTCGCACTGTTGCTGATGGGTTTCGCCTACCTGCTGCTGACCATGCTGAAAAACAATCCACAAGAGGAAACCGAAGACATTCAGGAAGCCATGCCGTGGGGCAAAACCATTCTTGCGTTAATTGCTGGAATTATAGGACTTTACATTGGCGGAGAATTGGTTTCCCGCAATGCGCAAATCTTGGCCAAACAATGGGGCATGAGCGAGAGCACCATTGGCTTGACCGTGGTGGCTACTGCCACTTCCCTACCCGAACTCATCACTTCCATTGTGGCTGCACTGAAGAAAAACTCAGGCATTGCCATCGGCAATGTATTAGGTTCCAATATTTTGAATATCTTCATGGTGTTGGGCATCAGTGCGCTCATCACGCCGTTGCCTTTCGACCCGATGATGAACAAGCAACTGATGATTCTTTTTGCCGCCAACATTCTCATGCTGTTGTTCGTCTTCACGGGCAAAGGCCGCAAAATCTCCCGTTGGGAAGGAGCCTTGCTCACTTTAGGCTATGTCGGGTTCATGTGGTTTTCGCTGGTGATGCGATAATACCTCACGCAGTATTTTTCTCACGCAGAAATCGCAGAACTATGGGAAACCTACCGGACAATAAATTTACTCCGCTTTGCGATTCTGCGGATTCTGCGAATTCTGCGTGAAACAAAAAAAGACCCGTCTTTTGGACGAGTCTTCATGTGATTGATTCTCTTGATTCCCAATCAATCAGCCAATTGGAAAGCAGTCTTCACGGCCTCGTAGTTGCTGTAGTCAACATCGCTGCGGTTGGAATAGACTGAAGCCTCAATGGCCACAATCTTGAACCTATGGGTGTCGGGACGGTCAACTTTCCAGAAATCGCTTTCCGTCCAGAAGATGCGCACGCCTCCATCGTTGAGCGTGGCAATTTCAATTGAAGCCTCGTAAAGGTTGGGGTTGCCATTCTCATCATCGTCAGGGCTGTAGTAGTAGGTAAGCGGAACTTGCGACCAAGTGCCTTCGACATCCATGTAAACGAGCACTGCGCCATAATTGTAAACATTGTTATTGATGGCAGGATAATCAATAGTCACAATGTAACGGCCTCTTTCATGCCCTTGGCCATCGGTGAAAAGACGATCCCATTCCCAGTTATTGGGATAGACGGTTACTGTCGAAGAGGCAACGTTGGCGTTGCCATCATGTCCTGCGGGGCCTTGCGGACCCATCGGACCGCGACACGAGGCCATCGCGAAAACGGCCAAAACCGTCATGCAGATAATACTTAACTTTTTCATTTTTAGAGATTTTAATTATTAAACATAGATTTGATTTCCATTTGACGCTGCAAATTTACTACAAATATCTTGCCGAAATGTTCCAATTCGGGAAAACAATCTCAAAAAACCGTAATTTTGCCGCATGAAAAACCGAAACTACATTGTTCATTTGGCCGGCATCGTTGCCATGATTTTTTGGGGGATGTCATTTGTATGGTCCACGCAAGTGTATGAAAACCTGAATCCTACGGCGACCATTTTCCTTCGCTTGGTGGTGGCCACCATCTTCCTCACCGCGATTCTTTTCGTGTTTCGCCTCAACGAGAAAGTCAAGAAAGAGCACTTGGGGCTTTTTGCTTTGGCGGCCATGTTCGAACCGTTCCTCTACTTCATTTTCGAAGGCTACGGGTTGAAAAACACCTCCCCCATCATCGGTTCGGGCATCATAGCCATGATTCCCTTGGTGACGCCCATAGCCGCGCGTATCTTCCTGAAAGAGCGGCTCACACCAATGAACATCGTGGGATTCATCACCTCGTTTGTCGGCGTTATCGTGCTGCTACTCAACAAAAACCTTGAGTTTACTGCCTCGCCCAAAGGCATCCTCTTCCTATTTGGAGCCGTTGTGGTGGCCGTGGGCTATTCCATCGCGCTCATCAAACTGACCAAACTCTACAAACCACTGACTATCACTTGGATGCAAAACATCATCGGGATGATTTACTTCATTCCAGTGGTGTTCATCATTGAGCGATTCGAGCCTTCCAATTTTGCCAATGTGGGAGGCTACATCGTGCCGTTGGTCTGCCTTGGCGTGTTTTGCAGTTCCGTTGCCTACGCTTTGTGGGCGTTCACTTTCAGCAAGTTAGGCGCATCGCGAGCCAACGTCTATTCCAACCTGATTCCCGTGTTCACGGCCATTTTCAGTTATTTCATCATCCACGAAGCGTTGACGGCGAACAAGATCATTGGCATTCTGGTGGTCGTGGTAGGATTGGTGCTGTCGCAAATGAAAGGGACAAAGCAATGATCACAAGTAAGGCAAATCCTAAAATAAAGAACCTCGTCAAATTACAAAAGGCCTCGGAACGCCGCGAGCAGAATCGCATCCTCATCGAAGGACAACGCGAGATTGAACGCGCCCAAGCCTGCGGTTTTGAGATTGAGCAGTTGTATGTCTGCGAGCCGCTGTTGCGTTCACCTATTAATATTAAAGCCGAGTTCACAGAAACCGTTTCAGAAGACGTTTTCGACAAAATCGCCTACCGCGAGGGCAGCGATGGGCTTTTGGCCGTGGCCATACCCAAATACAAGAGCCTCAGCGAGTTTCAACCCAAGGAAGACGCTTTGGTTATCGTTTTGGAAACGGTCGAGAAGCCCGGCAACCTCGGTGCCGTGATGCGCACCGCTGATGCCGCTGGCGTGGATGCCGTCATCGTCGCCGACCCCGCCACCGACCTTTTCAACCCTAATGCGATACGTGCGAGTATCGGGTGCATTTTCAGTGTCCCAGTCTATGCCTGCTCCACCGAGGAGTGTATCAAATGGCTGAAAAAGAACGAAATAACCATTTATTGCACCTACCTCAAAGCCTCCATCGACTACCTTGATGCCGACTTCCGCAAAGCCTCCGCCCTCGTCATGGGCACCGAGGCCACGGGCATTTCCGAAGCTTGGGTGGAAGCCGCCGACCAAAACATCATCATCCCCATGAACGGAATCGCCGACTCGCTCAACGTGTCGGTGACCACCGCCATCGTCACTTTTGAAGCCATCAGACAACGTAGAAAATCATGAAAAAGGACTATTTCCTGCTGCATCTTTCCGTTTTCATAGCGGGCTTCACAGGCGTTTTGGGCCGCCTCATCACCTTGGATTCGGCCATTTTGGTATGGTGGCGCATGGCTGCGGCGGCGGTGATAATGTTCGTTTATTTGCGAATCTTAGAGACGCACGGCCGTGCGTCTCTACAACGATACAAATTCAGGGACATGTTGCAGATGGGCGGCGTGGGAATGTTATTGTGTCTGCATTGGGTGTTTTTCTATGCCTCCATCAAGGCCAGCAATGTCAGCATTGGCGTGGTGTGTTTTTCGTTGGTCGGGTTTTTCACGGCCTTGTTTGAACCCATCATCAACAAGCACCGTCTTTCGGGGCGCGAATTTTTGTTCAGCTTACTCACCATCCTCGGCATCTATCTCATTTTCCATTTCGATTCGCGCTATCGGTTGGGCATTGTTTTGGGCGTGGTTTCATCGGCCTTGTATGCACTGTTTGCCATTGCCAATCAAAGGGTTGGGAAGCATTACGAAGCCAAGAACATGCTGCTTTGGGAGATGGTCGGCGGCCTCATCGGACTGACCTGCCTGATACCATTGTATAATCATTTCATCCCCGTTGGACGGCTCTATCCCGTCGGGATGGACTACGCCTATCTTGCCTTCATGGTCGTGATTTGCACCATTGGGCTTTGCCTACTGCAAATCATTGTCTTGCAGAAGATTCCAGCCTTCACCGTCAATCTGACCTACAATTTGGAACCCGTCTATAGCATCATCCTATCGATGTTCATTTTCAGCGAATACAAGGAGTTGAATTTCTCGTTTTGCATTGGCATTGCTTTGATAATACTATCTGTTTTGTTACAAACCTATTATGAAATCAAAAAGCGTAACGCCTGAACTCAAAAGTTTATTATAACCTGTTGATTTCCATCAATGAAAGACCAGTTATTTCAGCAATATCATCAACAGCAAACCCTTTTGATTTCATCTTTCGAGCAGTCTGGATTGCATTTGAGTATTGGGCATTTTCCATCTCAACAAACTCAGTCGCTTCTCTTTCCCATTCATCCCAATCTATTTCAGACAAATACCTGTCAACTTGTTCCCTCAAAGGCGTGATGTCATTTGAAGCCGTTTGCCACAAATCCGTGTCGGAAACTTGAGCATAGCCATGAACCAGCACATTACGCATCTTGACAATCAGTCGCCACGGCAATTCCGTATGTTTCTCCTTGAAATCCCGAGTCAACATATTGGCGGCTTCACCAATAACCTCCACATTTTTCATCACCGAATAATAAACGCGAATGTCACCAACGAATTCATCAAAAGTGATACCCTCAATGATTTTTTCCACATTCAAGGCATATTGCCTGATGTCCTCCAAACGGCCTTTGTCCCTTTTATGCTCTCTCATAAATCAGTTTTTTTTCATTGTTTACACTTTCAACAGCCCACGGACGAAGCGTTCCGTCTTCAACAAGGTCAACTTCACGTCCCAACAAATCTTCAAGATCGAGTTGCATACTTGCGATTTTGAGCAAACCGATTGGCTGTTTTCGGTCATACTGAACAAGTATGTCCATATCGCTCCAAGGTTTTTCCTCACCTCTTGCATACGACCCGAAAAGCCAAGCCTTTAAGACAGGTTGGGTCTTAAAGTAATTGGCAATGAGCAAAATCAATGTTTGGGTTTGCGCACTCATTTTTATCCGATTTTCAAATTAGATGCTGCAAAGTTAGCATTTTCCAGAAACAATCGCAAATGATTTCACTTCACAGAATCCAATTTCACTCTCACAAACACCGGGTAATGGTCCGAAGGATTGTGCCGAATGTAGGTGTCGAATGAGATTTGCTGCGGCGCATCGGAGGCCTTGATGTTGTCGTCAGGGTCGTCGTCGGGTGTCCAATAACTGTCGGTGAACACGCCGTAGGCCTCCACTTCCGCGCTTGGCGACACAAACACATGGTCGATGCGGCTGGTAGTGAAGTAGTTGGTTTTGAAAGCATTGAACGTTCCGTTCTCCGCAAAACGGATGCGTGCGGCATCGTAGGAATCCTTCAGCAAGCCTGAATTGGTGAAAATCGTGTAAATCTCATCGTTTTGGTCCACGTTGAAGTCGCCAGTGAGGATGACGGGCGTGCCTTGGGCAATTTCGCGAATCTTGGCCACGACCAACTTGGCTGCCTCGCGTCGCGCCACCACACCCACATGGTCCATGTGGAGGTTGAAGAAATAGAACACTTTCTCATGGTATCTCGGCCCGCGATTGAACAAGCCTCTGCGTTGGTTCAAGTCGGGAACTTTTGCGCTGAACTTGCCCCAAGTGCAGATGCGGATGCAGGCCGCATCCCAGCCCAAACCGGGCTTTTCGGGCGTTTCACTGAGCCAGAAGTCGCCGTGGTTGAGGAGTCGGAGTTTGTCTTTCTTGTAGAAGATGGCCTCGTGCTCGCCACCGCGCTCACCGTCGTCGCGCCCGATGCCGATGTAGTCGTAGCCGTCGAGGGCATTTTTCATATCTTGGAGTTGTTCCCAAAGCACTTCCTGCGTCCCGAAAATGTCGGGCGACATAAAGTTCACTTGGTCGCAGATGACTTGGCAGCGTTTCTGCCAATGCTCGCCCTGCACGCTGTCGTTCCAGTTTTTGTAACGGATGTTGTAGGAGCCGACGAGCATTTGTTGGGCTGTAAGTTGCATTGATGCCACAATGATAAAGGCAAAAAGGAGGAGTTTTTTCATAGGAAATAGATTTTATTGCAGCAAAAGTAGAAAAAACTTTCGCTCAAAACAAAAATGCTAATATTTCTCTAACTTATTATACCAGCTTCCAAATACAAACATCTCCCCACAGAAAGCGAAACCTTCACATTCATAATACTTTTGCAGATGCGGTTTATCCTTGTCAACAAGAAGGGTGACCTTGGAGAAGCCTTTGTTTAGAGCGAAATCCACACGGTCGCGCATCAGCATCCTACCAATGCCAGAGCCCCTGTATTCGGGAAAAATGGCCATACTATCCAAATAGAATTCACCCGGACCAGTTTCCATCGCATTGCGACTCAAATCCATACCAGAAGTTTGCTTCACAAGGCAGAAAGTCTTTTCACGCATCCTTGCATAACGAGCGCCATCGTAAGCCACCAAAGCCCCCACCCTTTTGCCATCGGTATCGGCTATGCGCGTGTTGCAATAACTATACAAGGTGTCGTCCATACGGCAAATCTCAATAAAATGCTCATAAATGCCTCGCTGCTCATCTGGAAGCGTTGCATCAAGGTCAAGCATATCAATACCTGCCAAAACCACACGGGCAATGAATGGAGCATCATCCAATGTGGCATCTCGAAGCTGGACTATGGAAATCGCAGGTTGCATTAGCGTAATTTATTCCTTTGATAATGAGGTGCTACGATGAGAATAAAGAAAACGAGCGACACCAACACCGAGGCCGATGCCACCAAATAAGCCGTCGAAAAAGAGAAATGCTCCGCCAACATTCCACCGGAGAAAATGCCGATTCCAAGGCCCAAATCCCAAGTGGTGAGATAGGTGGAAGTGGCCGTGCCACGCTGGGCGTTGGTGCCAAGGTTGATAAACAAGGCATTGAACGACGGAAAAGCCGCCCCAAAGCCCAAACCACAGCACAAAGCAATCAACAGGAAAGCTACAGCAGTATAGTTGGTGCCCAAAGCGTTGCAATGGTGGCACATACCCAAACCGAACATAGCCAACACGACAATGCCCAAACCCAAAGCGATGGTTTGCGTCACCTTGCCCCTATCGACCATCTTGCCTGCAAACAAGCGCGAGGCAATCAGCCCATCTCTTTGGCATAGAGGGCGATATAGTTGGAAATCTGTCCGTAGGCGAAAGCCAAAAGCGTGAACGAAACACCCGCCAACAGACCTTTCAACAAAATGAAACGGTCCAAGGAAATCGGGGGACGCTTGACGGGCGGGCGCACCCTATGCTTGATTTGAGTGGCGAAAAAGACCGCCAACAAACTGCAAGCCATACAACCCAAAAAGATGGCATTGAAACTAAAATGCTCATACACAAACAGTCCCGTCATCGGACCAACCGCCATTGCGATGTTGTTGGCCACACCGTAATAACCGATGCCCTCTCCCCTATGCTCTGACGGCACCACGTCGATAACCAAGGTGTTGCCGCCCACCGAAGTGAGGCCAAAAGCAAAGCCGTGTACGATGCGGATGATTATTAATAAGGTGATGGTGGCGGCAAAAAGATAGCCGACAAACACCGCAGTAAAAATGGACAAAGCCAACACATACAAGGGTTTGCGCTTGAAAGTGTCCATCATGTAGCCCGAAAAAGGCCGCACCACCAAAGTGGCCAAAGTGTAGCACGAAATGACTGTTCCAATCACCGCATTGCCCGCCTGAAAATTCTCCATAATGAAGAAAGGCAGCACGGGCAATAGTAGATAGAACGAAAAGAAAAACAAGAAGTTAGCCGCGCAAAGGCAAAGATAATTCTTATTGAACAGTTTTTCTTCCATAATTTCAGCTCGATTTCGAGTTGCAAAAGTAGTGAATTAAGGATTAAAATGGTTGATTTCGGAAATTTTGTCATAAATTTTTACCTATTTTGTGCCTAATTCGGAAATTTTGTCATTAAAAACAAGTATTTTGGCCCGTTTTTGGCCTTGGCAAAGAATTTGACTATGTGAGGTCGTCCGAGCGAAAGGACAAAGCCCCGTAGGGGCGACAGCCAATAAGCAGGCGACGTAAGTCCCTGCAACGAACAATCAACAAACAACTAAATAATAGGAGATCAAAACCATGTTAGTAACTAGAAGAAACCAAGACTTCATGCCGACGCTGTTCAACGAACTGATGAACTGGAACGACACGAATTATTCAACCCCTCGCATGAACATCATGGAGACGAAGGACAACTACAAACTCGAACTCTGCATCCCCGGCCTCACCAAGGACGACGTGAAACTGAGCATCGACACTGAAGGCAACCTCGTGGTTGAAATGACCAAGGAAACCAAGAACGAGAAGAAGAACGAAGAGATGCGCTACCTGCGCCACGAGTTCTCGGTGGAACA